>DATCXE010000384.1:0-7053 GCA_036565985.1 Bradyrhizobium sp. | reverse complement strand
GGCGGGCGTCCGGCTGCAGCCGCTGGCTCTGGAACCGGAACGCCTCGTGGCGGTGCGCGAGGGCGTTCGCCGGAGGCTGGCTGCGGGTTTGCAGCGTCTTGTCAAACCTCTGGCTGGACCAGCGCAACCAGCCGGTCCGTCGCGTCGGGCCCGTCATGAAGGGTTGGCTGCGGTCGATGAGGCAGCTAACGTGAATTCGGACGGTTAACCGGAACTAGGCCCCCATGATCCGATTCGGCCTGCTTGGATGCGGGCGTATCTCAAAGCGCCACGCTGACCTGCTGGGCGGCAACCATATCGAAGGAGCAAGGCTCGTCGCCGTATGCGACACCGTTCGCACCCGTGCGGACGCGATCGCGTCCAAATTCGGCGTTCCCGCGATCTATGATCCGGACGACTTCCTTGCGCGCCAGGACATCGACGCCGTGGCGGTGCTGACGCCGAGCGGGATGCATTCCGCTCACGTCATTGCCTGTGCGAGGGCCGGCAAGCATGCCATCGTCGAAAAGCCGATGGCGTTGCGGCTGCAGGACGCCGACGACATGGTCCGCGCCTGCGACGAGGCCGGTGTCAAGCTTTTCGTCATCAAGCAGAATCGCTTCAACGTTCCCGTGGTCAAGGCGCGCGAGGCGCTGGAGGCCGGCCGCTTCGGCCGTCTGATTCTCGGGACCATCCGCGTACGCTGGTGCCGCGACCAGGCCTATTACGATCAGGACGCCTGGCGTGGCACCTGGGCCTATGATGGCGGCGTGCTCTCGAACCAGGCCAGTCATCACATCGACATGCTGGAGTGGTTTTTTGGCGATGTCGTCAGCGTTCATGCCCGTGCCGTCACGGCGCTGGCAAAAATCGAGGCCGAGGACACCGCGGTCGCAACCCTGAAATTCCGTAACGGCGCATTGGGAATCATCGAGGCGACGACGGCCGCGCGTCCCACCGACCTCGAAGGTTCGCTCTCGATCCTGGGCGAGAAGGGGGCCGTCGAGATCTCAGGTTTTGCCGCCAACGAGATCCGGCACTGGCGCTTTGTCGATGAACTGCCGTCGGACAAGGACGTGATCGAGAAATTTTCCGTCAACCCGCCGAATGTCTATGGCTTCGGCCACCAGGCCTATTATCAGCATGTGATCGATTGCCTGGTGAACCAGCGTTCGGCGCTGGTCGACGGCCTCGAGGGACGCAAGAGCCTGGAACTGATTTCCGCGCTCTACGAATCGATCGAGACCGGCGCAGAGGTGCCGTTGCGCTTCACGCCGCGGCTCGGCCGTCTCGGGGTCGCGTCGTGAGCCGGCCCGAGATACATCAGGCCGGCGTGCGCGACGTGGATTTCGGCGCGCGCGTCAGGATCGTCGAGCCGTGCAATCTCTACGGATGCAAGATCGGCGACGACTGCTTTGTCGGGCCGTTCAGCGAGATCCAGAAGGGCGTCGTGGTCGGCGCCCGTACGCGCGTGCAGTCGCACGCCTTCATCTGCGAACTGGTCACGATCGGCGAGGACTGCTTTGTCGGTCACGGCGTGATGTTCGTGAACGATACCTTTTCGACCGGCGGCCCGGCCGGCGGCAACAGGGAACTTTGGCGCGAGACCGTGATTGGCAGCCGGGTCTCGATCGGATCCAACGCCACGATCCTGCCGGTCAAGATCGTCGACGACGTCGTCGTCGGCGCGGGTGCGGTAGTGACCAGGGACATCACGGTGCCGGGGACCTATGCGGGGAATCCGGCGCGTCGTCTTGCCGACAAGTAGGAACGAACACCGATGCCGGTGCCCTTTGCGGACTTGCAACTGCAATATCGGACCATCAAGGGCGAGATCGATGGCGCGATAGCGGCCGTAATCCGCGACAACGCATTCATTCGCGGGACCTATGTCGACGCGTTCGAGAGGGGATTCGCTTCAACGGTTAACGTCAAACATTGTGTTTCCTGCGCCAACGGCACCGACGCGCTGTATCTGGCGATGACCGCGCTCAAGGTGCAGCCGGGCGACGAGGTGATCACCACGGCGCATTCGTGGATCAGCACCTCCGCGATGATTACCCATGCGGGCGCCACCGTCGTGTTCTGCGACACCGACGGCGCCACGTTCACGATCGATCCGGCGGCGGTCGAGGCCGCGATCACGCCGCGCAGCGTCGGCATCATTCCGGTGCACCTTTACGGGCAGCCGGCCGATATGGACGCGATCATGGCGATCGCGCGCAGGCACAATCTCTGGGTGGTGGAGGATTGCGCGCAGGCGCATCTGGCCCGCTATAAGGGCCGCCAGGTCGGGACGTTCGGCGAGGCCGCGACCTATTCGTTCTATCCCGGCAAGAATCTCGGCGCGATGGGCGATGCCGGCGCCGTCGTGACCGGCGACGAGCGGCTTGCCGAACGCATCGCCATGCTGGCGCGCCACGGCGGCCTGGTGAAACACCAGCACCATATCGAGGGCATCAACAGCCGGCTCGACGGCATGCAGGCGGCGATCCTGTCGGCGAAACTGCCGCATCTCGCCACGTGGACAAAAGCGAGGCAGCACGCGGCCGGCGTTTACGATGCAGGTCTCAACCAGATCGAGGACGTCGTCGTGCCGGAGGTCGCCCCCGATCGCAGCCACGTCTATCACCTCTACACGATCAAGCATCCGCGCCGTGATGCGCTCGCCGCGCACCTCAACGCCAACGGCGTGCAGACCGCGATCAATTATCCGACGGCACTGCCGTTTCTCCCCGCCTATGCCCGCTTTGGTCACCGCCCCGAACAATTTCCGAATGCGTCTGATGACCAGGGGAAAATTCTGTCGCTGCCGATGTTTGCCGAGATCACACGGGCTCAGCAGGACGAGGTGATCGATCTCGTTCGCAGGTTCTGAGGCGAAGCGGCGCTGGCCGGTCCCATGCCACTGTCGTAGTTGCAGTCCTGCGACGAAGAGACGTCTTCCGGTACCGGCTTCGTCGCTGGCTTTCTATTGCTTTGCGGATGTCCTCCTTTTTTAATGGGACGGCGATGGACGCGAGCAGGGGAATTGAACATGCAGAAATTGGTTTTGGTTATGGCGATTGGGCTGTCGCTCGGGCTTGCCGGTTGCGGCAGGGATCCGGGTCCTGCCGGTCCGAAAGGAGAGACCGGGGCGCAGGGGCCGGCGGGCCCGCAAGGCGCTCAGGGTGTTCAGGGTGTTCCTGGGCCGCAGGGGCAGCAGGGTCCGCAAGGTCCACAGGGGCCGCAGGGCACGCCTGGTCCGAAAGGCGACAAGGGTGACTCCGGTCAAACCGGGCTTCGGGTGGTGCAGACCGATGGCAGCGTGAGCTGCGAGGCCAGCGAGACCCTGGTGTCTGTGTTCTGTCCAGCCGGAGGTGCTGCCGACGGCGCCAAGTGTGCCGCAAATCCGACCGTCGGACTTTGTCTCAGGAAGTAATCTCTCCGAGACAGAAAGCTTGAAGACAGAAAGCTTGCCGGCTCGCGCCGGCAGGCTACCGCTCTGCCATGGGCGACGTCGTGACGTCGGCCATGGGCCATGATGACAATCAGGTCCGCTCGTCGGCTATCACCTTGCCGTCATTCGGCAGCGTCCCCGCGCCGACCAGTTCGACTTTGCCGCCGAGCTTCGTCACTATGCGCAGGCTTGCCGTGAGTTCGCTCTGAAGCACTTCGCCGGGCGATGGCGTTTCCGCCTTCAGCGTCATCTGGTCGCTCTCGCCGGACCGCGTCACGACGAGGCGCAATCGTCCGATTTCGGGGTGGCGCTTGCCGATCTCGGCGATCTGCTCGGGGCGGACGAACATGCCCTTGACCTTGGTGGTCTGGTCGGCGCGGCCCATCCAGCCCTTGATCCGCATGTTGGTGCGCCCGCAAGGGCTCGCTCCCTGCAGCGCCGCGGTGAGATCGCCGAGCGCGAGCCGGATCCACGGATGCTGCGGGTCGAGCGAGGTCACGACGATCTCGCCGACATCGCCGGGCGCGACGGGATCGCTGGTGCCGGGCCGCACGATCTCCAGGATCAGGCCCTCGTTGACGACCATACCTTCGCGTGCCGGCGTCTCGAATGCGACCATGCCGAGGTCGGCGGTGCCGAACGCCTGATAGGCATCGATGCCGCGCGACCTTACTTCATCCTGCAGGGATTTCGGAAACGCTGCGCCGGAGACCAGCGCCCGCTTGATCGAGGAGACGTCGCGCCTGGCGGATGCGGCGGCGTCGAGCAGGACCTTCAGGAAGTCCGGCGTGCCGCCATAGCCGACCGGTCGATAGGCCTCGATCAGTTCGAACTGTTGTTCCGTATTGCCCGGGCCTGCCGGAATGACGGCGCAGCCCAGTGCGCGCGCCGAGGCGTCGAAGATGAAGCCGCCGGGCGTCAAATGATAGCTGAAGGTATTCAGCACCACGTCGCCCGGCCGGAAGCCCGATGCGAACAACGCCCGTGCGCCGCGCCAGGGGTCCGCATGAACAGGTTCGGGTTCGAAAATCGGACCGGGCGACGTGAACAGCCGCCCGAACGATCCGAGAGGTCCGGCGACGAAGCCGCCGAAAGGCGGCGCGGCCTTGTGCAGGGCAGGGAGCTCCGATTTGCGCAGGACGGGAAGGCGTGCCAGTGCGGCGCGGCTGGTCACGGCAGCGGGATCGACGCCCTTGAGGCGCTCCGCATAGGCGGGGGCGGCCATCGCCTTGCGCAGCACATCCGGCAGGCGGGAAAGCAGCTCGGCCTCGCGTTTGGCGGGTTCGCGCGTCTCGAGGGCGTCGTAGTGTTCGGTCATGGCTGATGCCTTAGATTTACACCGATTGCGCGTCGCTTCTGACGTGGTATCAGACGGCAGCTACCGGTATCGGGGATGCTCCAGGGAACCCAATGGCTGAAACGCATACCGCTGCGGCGGCAGACACGCTCGATTCGGCCGACGTCGTTGCGAGGCTGAAGCGCCGGATGATAGACCACTGCCTGCCGCTGTGGTCGAGCGAAGGCTGGGATCACAAGGCGGGCGGCTTCATCGATCGGCTCGATCCGGAAGGTCGCGCCGATACGCTGGCGCCGCGGCGGGTCTTCGTGCAGGCGCGCCAGATCTACTGCTACGCCAAGGCTGCGCAGATGGGCTGGTATCCCGATGGCCGCGCGATCGCGCTGAAGGGACTCGAGCATCTCCTGGCCAGGGCGAAGGCCCCCGACGGCAGGCCGGGCTTTGTCCATACCTTGAAGCCTGACGGCGCCGTGCTGGACCCGTTGCGCGATTCCTATGACCACGCGTTCGTGCTGCTGGCGCTGGCGAGCGTCTATGCGCTCGATCGCGACGCGCAGGTTCGCGCCGAGATCGACGCGCTGTGCCATTTCCTCGACACGCAACTGCGTTCGCCCCATGGCGGCGTTCACGAAGGCCTGCCGGTGTCGCTGCCGCGGCGGCAGAATCCGCAGATGCACCTGTTCGAATCGATGATTGCGGCGTTCGATGCGACCCATGACCTGGTGTTCCAGAACCGGGCCGGCGATTTCTTCGCGCTGTTCCTGGCCAATCTCTACGACAAGCAACGGCAGGTGCTTGGCGAATATTTCGAGGAGGATTTTTCGAAGATCGAGCCGGTTAGCGTCGAGCCCGGACACCAGGCCGAATGGACCTGGCTCCTGAAGGGCTTTGAACGCATCACCGGCTGCCCGACCGGACGCTACCGCGGCGAACTTCTGGCGTCGGCGCTGCGCTATCGCGACCAAGCCACCGGCTGCCTGGTCGACGAGGGCGACGCCAACGGCAACATCAGGCGGCATACGCGGCGGCTGTGGCCGCAGACCGAAATCGCCAAGGCGTGGATTGCGCAGGCCGAGGCGGGCGAAGCGGGCGCCGCGGATGAAGCGCGCGCGGCGCTGGCGCGGCTCGAACGGCATTACCTCAGCCATCCTGTCACGGGCGGCTGGTACGACCAGTTCGATCGCGAGGGCAACTCGCTGGTCGCCACCATCCCTGCGTCTTCGTTCTATCATGTTCTCTGCGCGGTTACGGAAGCGGAGCAGGTGCTCGGCTAGCTGGTGAATCTCATCATTGACGCGTTTTCTTCACGCGAACCGGTCTCCATCCCCGGATCAAGTCCGAGGACATGCTTCGCTCGAAAACGCTATGATTCACAGCCACCGCTTTCGCCGCTTGAAGCTTTTCAGGTTCTTGAAACTCTTGCGCTGGTCGCCGGCGCCGCCGAGGTAGAATTCCTTGACGTCCTCGT
Source organism: Bradyrhizobium sp. (assembly GCA_036565985.1). Classification (GTDB taxonomy): domain Bacteria; phylum Pseudomonadota; class Alphaproteobacteria; order Rhizobiales; family Xanthobacteraceae; genus Bradyrhizobium. Next base: position 870 of record DATCXE010000384.1, on the reverse strand, counting down.
TGTCGCGCAATTCGCCGGCCGAGCCGTCGAGCACGACCTTGCCCTGTTCCATGATGTAGCCGTGGCTCGCGACCGAAAGGGCTGCGCGCGCGTTCTGCTCTACCAAGAGGATGGTGACGCCGAGGTCGCGGTTGATTGCCTTGATGATGGCGAACACTTCCTTGACCAGCAGCGGCGACAGGCCCATCGACGGCTCGTCCATCAGGATCATCTTGGGCCGCGCCATCAGCGCGCGGCCGATCGCAAGCATCTGCTGCTCGCCGCCGGAGAGATAGCCGGCGAGCCCGGTGCGCTCCTTCAGGCGCGGGAAATATCTGAACACCATGTCGATGTCGTCGGCGATCTCGTTGTCGGTCCGGGTGAAGGCGCCGAGCTTCAGATTTTCGATCGATGTCATGTCCGATATGATGCGGCGGCCTTCCATCACCTGGAAGATTCCCCGACGGACGATCTTGTCGGGATCGATGCCGTTGATGCGCGCGCCGTCGAAAAGGATCTCGCCGCGGATGACTTCGCCATCCTCGGTCTTGAGCAGTCCCGAGATCGCCTTCAGCGTCGTCGACTTGCCGGCGCCGTTGGCGCCGAGCAGCGCCACGATCGCACCCTTCGGCACTTCGAGGCTGAGGCCGCGCAGCACCAGGATGACCTTGTCGTAGACCACCTCGATGTTGCGGACGCTGAGCAGCGGCGCGGCGGCAGGCGCGGCCTGCGAGGGACGATTGATCTCTGTTGCTTCAGTCATGGTTCGTCTCACCGCCTCTTGCCGTCATCACCCGCGAATGCGGGTGATCCAGTATTCCGGAGGCGTCTCGGATGAATCGAGAGGCCGCGGCGTACTGGATCCCCGCCTTCGCGGGGATGACGACGGAG
>DATCXE010000378.1:0-2086 GCA_036565985.1 Bradyrhizobium sp. | reverse complement strand
GCATCAGATCGAGCAACCGCGCCTGGACCGACACGTCGAGGCCGCCGGTGGGTTCATCCATGAACACGAGACGCGGCTCCGTCACCAGATTGCGCGCAATCTGCAATCGCTGCCGCATGCCGCCCGAATATGTCCGCGGCGCATCGTCGATGCGAGCGGTGTCGATTTCGACCCGCTCGAGCCATGACGACGCGGTGTCACGGATCCGGCCGTAGTGATTCCAGCCGACCGCCATCAGCCGCTCTCCGACATTGGCGCCGGCCGATACCGCCATCCGCAACCCCAATGCGGGGTCCTGATGCACAAAACCCCAGTCGGTACGAAATAGAAACCGCCGCTCGGCCTCGCCAAGCGTGGCGAGATCGCGCATTACCCCGTCGCGCATGCGGTAGGACACCCGCCCCGCGCTGGCTGCGAGCTGCGCCGACAGCAGCTGCAGCAAGGTCGATTTGCCCGATCCTGACTCGCCAACGATCGCCAGCACCTCGCCCGGATAAAGCACAAAGGACACGTCGCGGCAGGCGGCCAGCCGGCCGTAGTTCTTGCCGAGGCCTTCCGCCATCAGCAGCGGCCGGTCATTGTCCTGCATCGCGGTCTCAGCCTCAGCCATGCGCCGCCTCCTTGTGCGGAGCCGCACTTTCGGTGCCGCGATGACCATGCGCCTGGCGGCCCTCGCAGTAGTCGGTGTCCGAACAGACAAACATCCGGCCGCCCTTGTCGTCGGTGACGATCTCATCGAGATAGGAATCGTCGGCCCCGCACAGCGCGCAGGGTGCGTCGAAGCGGTAGCGCGTGAACGGATGATCCTCGAAATCCAGCGAGGTGACCTGCGTGTGCGGCGGAATAGCGTAGATGCGCTTCTCGCGGCCTGCGCCGAACAACTGTAACGCCGGGCAATTGTCCATCTTCGGATTGTCGAATTTTGGTGTCGGCGACGGATCCATGACGTAGCGGGCGTTGACCTTCACCGGATAGGCGTAGGAGGTCGCGATGTGCCCGAAGCGCGCGATGTCCTCGTAAAGCTTGACGTGCATCAGGCCGTATTCGCCGAGCGCGTGCATGCGCCGCGTCTCGGTCTCGCGTGGCTCGAGGAAGCGCAGCGGCTCCGGGATCGGGACCTGATAGACCAGCACCTGCCCGCCATGCAGCGGCGCTTCGGGAACCCGGTGCCGAGTCTGGATCACGGTCGCGTCTTCCGTGGAGGTCGTGGTCGCGACGCCAGCGGTCCTGGCGAAGAACTTGCGGATCGAGATCGCATTGGTGGTGTCGTCGGAGCCCTGATCGATCACCTTCAGCACATCCTGCGGTCCGAGGATCGCCGCGGTCACCTGCACGCCGCCGGTGCCCCAGCCGTAAGGCATCGGCATCTCGCGGCTGGCGAACGGCACCTGATAGCCGGGAATCGCGATCGCCTTCAGGATGGCGCGGCGGATCATCCGCTTGGTCTGTTCGTCGAGATAGGCGAAGTTGTAGGTCGGCACGTTCATTCCGCGGCCTCCCGCATGGCCGGCTGCGCTTCCGCCTCGCCGAACTCCGCCCGCAGCTTGCGCAATAATCCCAGTTCGGACTGGAAGTCGACATAGTGCGGCAGCTTGAGATGTTCGACGAAGCCGGTCGCCTGCACGTTGTCGGAGTGCGACATCACGAACTCCTCGTCCTGGCCCGGCGCGAGGATCTCCTCGCCGAGTTCGCGGGCGCGCAGACTCCGGTCCACCAGCGCCATCGACATGGTCTTGCGCTCGCTCCGCCCGAACGCCAGCCCGTAACCGCGCGTAAAGCACGGCGCTTCGGTGGCCGAGCCCTTGAACTGATTGACCATCTGGCATTCGGTCAGCGTGACCGCGCCGAGCGGAACGGCAAAACCGACGTCCTCCGCCATGAACTCCACCTCGACTTCGCCAAGCCGAATTTCGCCGGCGAAGGGATGGTTGCGGCCATAGCCGCGCTGCGAGGAATAGCCGAGCGCCAGCAGAAATCCCTCGTCGGCGCGTGCGAGATTTTGCAGCCGAAGATCGCGATCGGCGGGAAAGCTCAGGGGTTCGCGGGTGAGATCGCCGACCGCCTGATCGGCATCCGCCTTGGGAGA
>DATCXE010000367.1:0-5246 GCA_036565985.1 Bradyrhizobium sp. | reverse complement strand
TTGGAACGCGTTGGTCGGCGAGAGACACGCGCCAAAATCGCGCAAACCTTCCGTTCGCGCGCGCATGATGAAGGCGGCCTGGCCGAACTGCTCGTCGAAAACGATGCCGTGATAGCCGGCATAGGGCTCGGTGAGCTGCGGGAACTTGCCGGAGGTGTGCCAGTCGAACCGGCCGCCATCGACGATGACGCCGCCGATCGCAATCCCGTGGCCGCCGATCCATTTGGTCGCGGAGTTCATCACGAGGTCGGCGCCGAGCTCGATCGGACGGCTCAGGAACGGCGTCGCAAAAGTGTTGTCGATCAGCAGGGGGATTTTCGCGTCGTGTGCGATCTGCGAAACGGCCGGGATATCGAGCACTTCAAGCCCGGGATTGCCGATGGTCTCGCCGATCACCAGCCGCGTGTTCGGCTTGATCGCCGCGCGGAACTCGTCGAGCGCGCGCGGCTTGACGAAGGTGGTGGTGATGCCGAAACGCGGCAGGGTGTGCGCCAGCAGGTTGATGGTGCCGCCGTAGAGCGAGGCGGAGGCCACGATGTGATCGCCGGCGTTGAGGATGGTGGCGATTGCCAGGTGCATCGCGGCCATGCCGCTCGCGGTGCAGATCGCGCCGACGCCGGCTTCCAGCGCGGCAAGCCGCTCCTCGAGCACCGCGGTCGTGGGATTCGAGATGCGGGTATAGATGTGGCCGGCGCGTTCCAGGTTGAACAGCGCCGCCGCGTGGTCGGAGTCCTGGAAGACGTAGGACGTGGTCTGGTAGATCGGAACCGCGCGGGCGCCGGTTGCGGGATCCGGACGCTGACCGGCGTGCAGGCTCAGGGTTTCGAAGGCAGGCGGCTTGGGTGCGGGCATGCGGGGCTCGTCAAGTCGATAGGTGGCTGGGAACGTGTAGTCGCAGGCTCAGACGTGCACGGCGGTGCGGACGCGCCCGGCATTGCCGAACACGCGCAAATAGCGTTCGACCTCGACGGGGCTGCCGGTGGCCTTTTCCGGATTATCGGACAGCTTGACCGCCGGCCGTCCATCGACCGACGTCACCTTGCAGACCAGCGAGATCGGATCGAGATCGGCGGAACCGTCAGGCGCGCAGCCGACGAAGTCATTGGTGAGGTTGGTGCCCCAGCCGAACGAGATGCGCACGCGCCCGGAGAAATGCCGATAGGTCTCCTCGATCGAGCCGACATCCATCCCGTCGGAGAAAACCAAAAGCTTCTCACGGGGATCGCGGCCCTTCTGCTTCCACCACTTGATGATGTCCTCGCCGGCCGTGATCGGCGGCGCGCTGTCGGGGCGAAAGCCGGTCCAGTCGGCGACCCAATCCGGCGCATCGCGCAGGAACGTTTTGGTGCCGAAGGCGTCGGGCAGCGCGATGAGGAGGTTGCCGCCATAGGTATGGCGCCATTGATCGAGAATGCGATAGGGCGCCCAGCGCAACTCGTTATCGTCATTGGCAAGAGCTGCGGCGACCATCGGCAATTCATGCGCATTGGTTCCGATCGCTTCCAGATCGTTGTCCATCGCCAGCAGCACGTTGGAGGTGCCGGTGAAGGAGGGGCCGAGGCCCTCCTTGACGGCCTCGACGCACCAGCGTTGCCACAAATGGCCATGGCGGCGGCGGGGGCCGAAGTCCGACAGCCGCAAGCCTTCGAGCTTGCGCAGCCGCTCGACCTTGGACCACAGCTTGGCCTTGGCGCGCGCATAGAGCACGTCGAGCACGAAGCGGCCCTGTCCCTTGGTCGCCTGCCGCGAGCGAAGCTCGTTCATGATCGCGAGCGCCGGGATTTCCCACATTGTGGTGTGGGTCCACGGCCCATGGAAGTGCAACTCGTACTGGCCGTCGACCTTGCGCAATTCGTATTCGGGCAGGCGGAAGCTGGAGAGCCAATGGATGAAGTCCGGCGAGAACATCTGGGTCTTGCCGTAAAAGGTATTACCGGCCAGCCAGATCAGCTCCTTCTTGGTGAAGCGGATGGTGCGGGCATGGTCGAGCTGGGCGCGCAGTTCGCCCTCGTCGATGATCTCGGCGAGCCGGACGTGCCTGGTGCGATTGATCACCGAAAAAGTGACGCGCTGATCCGGGTAGAACTCGCGGATCATCTGCAGCATCAGCAGCTTGTAAAAGTCGGTATCGAGCAGGCTGCGCACGATCGGGTCGAGCCGCCAGCCATGGTTATAGGTCCGGGATGCAATATCGGTCACTGCCATGGCGGAACTCTACCGTGCCGGGGGCCGCCCAACCAGTGGGTTTTGGCACCGGCATGGCAGGTCAGCGCGCTATTCCTGCCGGATACGGCCGACAACGGCGGGGATGCCGGCCCAGGCAGGCTTGTCCGGAGCGAATTGCCGCCTGAGATAGCCAGCCAGTTCGGCGATCTGGTCGTCGGTCAGGCTGTCCCTGAAGGCCGGCATGTAGCCGAGGTCGGTTGCGGCCGGTTTCGCGATGCCGTGCAGGATCACCTGGATCAAATTGTCCGGCACGGTGCTGTGCAAATTGCTGTTCAGAGCCAGCGACGGTCGGCTGCCGAACAGCGGCGCGCCGCCGACCTCGTGGCAGACCGCGCAGGCGCCCTGGTAGAGCCGGGCGCCGACGCTGGAGGCTGCGGATGTTCGCGTGCCGGTGGAAGCCTCAAGCCTGGCGGCAAGTTCTTCCTGCGCCGGCTTGTCGATGGCCTTGTCGTTGAACGAGCCGAGATAGACCGCCATAGCGCGGATGTCGGAATCAGGAAGGGTTGCGAGTTCCTTCACCACCGGCGCCATCGGCCCGGCCGCGACGCCGTGGAAACGGGACTCGCCAGTTCGCAAATACGCGTACAGTTCGTCCTCACTCCACGGGATCGGCGCCTGCGACAACGACGTCAGGGCCGGCGCTTCCCAGCCTTCCGCAAATCCGCCGGCGAGATGGGCGTTCGCCATCTCCGCGCCGAGCGCATTGCGCGGCGAATGGCAGGCGCTGCAATGGCCGAGCCCTTCGACCAGATAGGCGCCGCGATTCCAGATTTCGGATTTGGTCGGGTCGGGCTGAAACACATCGTTCCGGTGGAACAGCGCGTTCCATCCCGCCATCAGCGGGCGCAGGTTGAACGGGAATGCCAGCGCGTTGTTCGGCGTCTCCGTACGTACCGGCGGCTGCGCCATCAGGAAAGCGTAGAGCGCCTGCATGTCGGCGTCGGTAGTCTTGGCGAAATGCGTGTAGGGGAACGCCGGATAGAGATGCCGGCCGTCGCGATGAATGCCCTCGCGCATCGCACGTTCGAAGGCTGGATAGGACCAGGCGCCGATACCCGTATCGACGTCGGGCGTGATGTTGGTCGAGTAGATCGTGCCGAACGGCGTCGGCAGCGGCCGGCCTCCCGCGTTGAGAATACCGTTCGCAGATGTATGGCAAACCGCGCAGTCGCCGAGCGCGGCGAGTTGCTGGCCGCGGGCGATGGTAACCTGCGAATAAACCGATGCATCGGGGCGTGCGATCGGCGGGATCGCGCGCCATGGAAGCACGGCGGCGCCAATGCCGACCGCGGCTGCGCACAGCGCCGCGGCAGTCGCGAAAACCCCGCGGCGTCCGGCGAACGGACTTTGCCAGAGGCGCGAGGGGAGCGCGGGTTGGGGCGACGGCGCAGGCAGTGGCTCCACTGTCGTCTGTTCGTCGCCATGCAATCCTCGCAAGATGCGTTCCGGCGTCAACGGCAATTCGCGAAAGCGCACGCCGGTCGCATCGTAGATGGCATTGGCGATGGCTGCAGCACTGGGGACGGAAGCGGATTCGCCGACGCCAAGCGCGGGCTGGTCCGGTCGCGGCAGCATCAGGACGTCGATCTCGGGCACTTCGGGGAATTTGATGATAGGGTAGGCGCCCCATTCCCGCGCCGTCACCGACGTGCGGTCGAACGAGACTTCCTCCATCAGCGCCCGGCTGGTCGACTGGATAACGTTGCCGTGGATCTGGTGGCGGACGCCATCGGGATTGATCATCAGGCCGGAATCCTGTCCGGCCACCACGCGGGTGACGCTGACATCGCCGGTGGCCTTGTTGACGGCAACATCGGCGATCCACGCCGACCACGCCGCGCCATAGCCGGGAAACTTGCTGTGGACATAGAGTGCATAGGCGAAGCCGCGCCCACGCACGATGTCACCATCGGCCTGCTTCTCCTGCCGCACCGGCCGCGGCTTCCAGCCGGCACGTTCGGCGACGGCATTGACGAGATCGATCGCGCGCTGATCCTTCAGGTAGCGCAGGCGATACTGGATCGGGTCGACGCCGGCCTCGCTGGCGCATTCGTCGATGAAGGACTCATGCGCAAAAGTGTTCGGCAGCGCCGAGACGCCGCGAAGCCACGAGGCGCGCACGATCGGCGGCATGTCGTGCGCGACCACGCGCAGATTGTCATAGTCGTAGGGCGGAATCGCGGTGCGGTCGCCCATCTCGAAGATGGCCGGCGTGTTCGGGACGGTACCGGTCAGCAGCAGTGCCAGCGTCGGCGCGCCGTTCGATGGATAGCGCGTGGCGAAGTCGTATCCGGCGACGCTGCCGTCGGCGTTCAATCCGCCATTGACGTCCATCAACTGCGCGGTGCCCTTGGGCTCCCAGGCGTGCTCCTGTTCTCGCGTGAGCTGCACGCGAACGGGACGGCCGACCGCGCGGGACAGCAGCACCGCGTCGGCGGAAACATCATCGGCGCAGTTGCGCCCGTAGCAGCCCGCAGCTTCCATCCGGATCACTTCGATCTCGGCTTCGCGCCGGTGGATCAGCCGCGCCAGTTCGGTGCGAAGATGATGCGGGTTCTGCGTGCCGGACCAGACCCTGGTGTGGTCGTCCTGATAGTCTGCGACCGCGCAGGAGGGGCCGATCGAGGCGTGCATCTGGTACGGCCAGATGTAGGTCCGCGGCATCGGCTTGGCGGCGCCGGCGATGGCGGCGTCGACGTTGCCCTTGTCGATCAGCGTTCGCGGCACGGAAGGATTGGCGCGCAGAGCGGTCTCGATGTCCTTCATATCCGGGAGTGTCGGCACCGCCTTCCAGGAAACCTTGAGCTGCGCCGCTGCCTTGATCGCGTTTTCCTCGCGCTCGACGACGACGCCCACGAAGTCGCCGATGCGAACGATCGCGACGAGCCCGGGGATATCTCGCACCGAAGTCTCATCGATCGCGATCAGGCTGTTGCCGATGAAATCGCCGACATCGACGCCGGCATAGGGCGGACGAACGACGCGGCCGTGCAGCATGCCAGACACGCGCATGTCGTGAA
>DATCXE010000365.1:0-8055 GCA_036565985.1 Bradyrhizobium sp. | reverse complement strand
CCTGACGCCGGCGCCGACCGGCAGATAAGAAAAAGCCCCGCGTCGCGGGGCTTTTTTCATGAGCTGTTTTGTCCGATCTATTTCTTCTCTTCCAGCAACTTCCTGTATTTCTCGACGTCGCGCGTCACCAATTGTCCGAGCACTTCAGGCGCGTGCTCGTTGGCGTCGGGCGCGACGGTGGAGAGATCGTGAAAACGCTTCTTCACCGCCTCGCTCTCGACCGCAGCCCTGGCCGCTTCGTTCAACTTCGCGATGATTGCCGGCGGCGTGCCCTTTGGCGCGAACAGGCCGTTCCAGCCCTGCGCCTCGAAATCGGGAAGGCCCGCTTCCGCCGACGTGGGAAGGTCTGCCAGCGTCGCAAGGCGGACCGTGGAGCCGACGACCATGCCGCGCACCAGTCTGTCGTCGATCGCCTGCGACACCGAGGCGGCCGAGTCGCAGACGCCGTCGATCTGGCCTCCGATCGCATCGGTCAAGGCGGGCGCCGCGCCACGATAGCCGACGAGTTGAACGTCGATGCCCGCGGCCTGCGCGAAGCTCTTGCAGATCAAAAAATTCGACGAACCGACGCCGGCATGCCCGAGATTGACCTTGCCGGGATTGGCCTTTGCGTAGGCGATGAATTCCTTCAGGTCCCTGGCAGGGAAATCCTTGCGCAGCGCCACGATGCCGAAGGTCTTTGCGACGACGGCAATCGGCACAAAGGATTCCGGCGTGAAGGGGAGCTTGGGATAGATCGTGTAGGTCGCGGCACTGGTGCCGGCATTGCCGATGGCGATGGTGTAGCCATCAGGCTCGGCGCGCGCCGCCCGCGCCAGCGCGGTCGAGCCGCCGGCGCCCGCGACATTCTCGATCACGATCGGCTGCCCGAGCGGTTTGGCCATTTCCTCGGCCACCACGCGCGCGATCACGTCCGACGTGCCGCCGGCCGCGAACGGCACGATCATGGTGATGGGGCGTTTTGGATAGTCCTGCGCGTGAGCGACGGCAGCGAACGACAGCACCGCAGCGGCGACTGCCAGACGCTTCACAAGGGATTTCACGCAGCTTTTTCCAGATGCGCGGCAAGGCCCGCGAACAGGCCGCGGCCGTCGGTGCAGCCCATGATGTCTTCGACGTGGTTTTCCGGGTGCGGCATCATGCCGAGCACATTGCCGCGCTCGTTGACGATGCCGGCGATCGACTGCGCCGCGCCGTTGATGTTGGAAGCCTCGTCGACGACGCCTTCTGCCGAGCAATAGCGATAGAGCACCCGGCCCTCGCCTTCGAGCCGCTTCACCGTCTCTTCATCGGCTTCGTAATTGCCCTCGCCATGCGCGACCGGCACGCGGATGACCTGGCCTGCATTGTAGCCGCGCGTGAACGGCGTATCCGAGCGCTCGACCCGCAGGTGCACGTCCTTGCAGATGAACTTCAGCTTCGCGTTGCGCATCAGCACGCCGGGCAGCAGCCCCGCCTCGCACAAGATCTGGAATCCGTTGCAGACGCCGAGCACGAGGCCGCCATCGGCCGCATACTTGCGCACCGCGTCCATGACAGGCGCGCGCGCGGCGATCGCGCCGCAGCGCAGGTAATCGCCATACGAAAACCCGCCGGGCACGACCACGAGATCCGTGCCCTTCGGCAGCGAAGTCTCGGCGTGCCAGACCATCGCCGCCTCCTGGCCGGAAATGAGTTTCAATGCGCGCGCCATGTCGCGCTCGCGGTTGATTCCGGGGAAGACGAGAACGGCTGATTTCATGGAAAGTGCGCCTAGAGCAGTTCGACCCGATAATTCTCGATCACGGTATTCGCCAACAGCTTGTCGGCGGCATCCTTCAATGCCGCCTCGGCCTTGGCCTTGTCGGCGCCTGCCAGCTCGATGTCGAACACCTTGCCCTGGCGGACACTGGCGACGCCATCGACGCCGAGCGATTTCAGCGCGCCTTCGATGGCCTTGCCCTGCGGATCGAGAATGCCCGACTTCAACGTAACGGTAACGCGTGCCTTCATTTCAACCTCGTCATTCCGGACGAGCCGCGCAGCGGGTCGATCCGGAATCTCGCGCGAACAATCTCTAGATTCCACAATGCGCAATTGCGCATTGGGGTTCGCGGTCTGCGCCCGCGCCCCGGAATGACGTAACTCAGCTCTTCACCAGCACCGGACCGGTGCCGGCCGGCCGCTCGTTCTCCATCAGGATGCCCAGACGCTTTGCCACTTCGGTGTAGGCCTCCAGCAGGCCACCCAGATCGCGGCGGAAGCGGTCCTTGTCGAGCTTCTCGTTCGACTTGATGTCCCACAGCCGGCACGAGTCGGGCGAGATCTCGTCGGCGACGATGATCCGCATCATTTCGTTCTCGAACAGCCGTCCGCACTCCATCTTGAAATCGACCAGGCGGATCCCGATGCCGAGAAACAGCCCGGTGAGGAAGTCGTTGACGCGGATGGCAAGCGCCATGATGTCGTCGATTTCCTGCGGCGTGGCCCAGCCGAATGCGGTGATGTGCTCTTCCGAGACCATCGGGTCGTTGAGCTGGTCGTTCTTGTAGTAGAACTCGATGATCGAGCGCGGGAGTTGCGTGCCCTCCTCGATGCCGAGGCGCTGCGACAGCGAGCCGGCGGCGACGTTCCGCACCACCACCTCCAGCGGCACGATCTCGACCTCCCGAATCAACTGCTCGCGCATGTTGAGGCGGCGGATGAAATGGGTCGGCACCCCGATGTCGTTGAGGTGCTGAAACAGGTACTCGGAAATCCGGTTGTTGAGGACGCCCTTGCCCTCGATCACCTGGTGTTTCTTGGCATTGAACGCGGTCGCGTCGTCCTTGAAGTGCTGGATCAGGGTTCCCGGCTCCGGGCCTTCATACAGGACCTTGGCCTTGCCTTCATAAATGCGGCGTCGACGGCTCATTGGGATGTACCGTGTTTTGTTGAAATCCATGAATTTGGTGTGCTCCGGATGACAAGGGTTTGCGACCACGACGGAGCTGCCGTGATGGCCAAGCTCTGAACCTAACGGTCCCGTACAGAACGACCGGAAACAGAACAAGAACTGGCCTTGAGGCAACCTATCCGATTGGGGCATCCAGCACAATCGACCCGGCCCGATTGGGGCCAACTTATCCCGGCTGCCCTGCGGCCGAACGGCCTGTTGTTTTACCGATTCGCCCCCTCTATCTAGGTAGTCGATAGGCCCGCCACAACGCGGCGCCCGTTTACCATTGGCCGGATTGGAACCGAAGAAATGACCACTTTCGACAAGCGCCAGGAAGGTTTCGAGAAGAAATTCGCCCTCGACGAGGAACAGAAATTCAAGGCCATGGCGCGCCGTAACCGGCTGCTCGGTCTTTGGGCAGCCGAGAAGCTCGGCCTCTCAGGCGACGCGGCAACCGCCTATTCGAAGGAAGTGGTCGCGGCCGACTTCGAGGAAGCCGGAGACGACGACGTCCAGAACAAGGTGGTGAAGGATTTCGCCGCCAAGGGCGTGGGCATCGCAGCGCCCGAGGTTCGCGCCAAGATGGAAGAACTGCTGGCGCAGGCGGCCGCCCAGGTGAAGGCGGGGACGTAAGGCACGCCGTCATTCCGGACGGCGCGAAGCGGCGATCTCAGATGCGCAATCGCGCATCGGGGAATCTCGAGATTCCGGGTCTGGTGCTAACGCACCATCCCGGAATGACGGCGCTAACGTCCGAGCGCCCTTGTCCCCCGATATTTCCTCTGCACGATCTCCAGCAATCTCCGCGCCGCGGCGCTCAAGAAGCCGCCGCGGCGCGTTACCGTGACGACGTCATGGCTCGCCTTGAGATCGCGGACGTCGATGGTCGAGATCGTCCCGTACTTCAGTTCCTCGGCGGCATGGCTCTCCGACAGCAGTGCGATGCCGAGGCCAGCCTCGACCAACCGCTTCTGTGCGGTCAGGCTGTCGACCGGCGTCCAGTCGATTTCGCCCAGCCCATGGGTCTGGAACAGCGCAAACACATGCGAGGCCGAGATCTCGCGCCGCCCCGGCACCACGGGAAAAGCGATCCAGCGCTCCCCGCGCAACTCGGCGAGCTTCGCAACACGGCGGCCCGCGCGTGGATGATCGGGCGCGCATACCACCTGCAGCCGCTCGCTGAACAACAATTCGCAATCGAGGTCGCGCGAGCGATCGCGGTCATACCGCAGGCCGATGGTGGCTTCGCCGCGCCGGATCATGCCGCTGACCTCGGCGCTGGTCGCGGTGCGCAAGCTCAACTCGACTTCGGGATGTTCGGCCGCAAAGCGCTTGAGGATCGCCGACAACCGCCCGCCCGCCAGCGTGCCGACGACGGCGAGCGCGACCGGTCCTGAGTTCGGCTCCGCCAGCGCCCGAACCGCGTTCTCCGCGTCCTGCGCGGCCGCCACTGCGCGCTCGGCATAAGGCACCATCACCCGCCCTGCGTCGCTCAGCATGGTGCGTCCCGCGATCCGCTCGAACAACGGCACGCCAAGCTCCTGCTCCAGCAGGGCAATGCGTCGCGATATCGCCGGCTGCGAGCGGTGCAGCGCCTTCGCGGCGCTCGAAATGCCGCCGCGGCGATGAACCGTCAGGAAGGTCTGGAGCGCTTCACTGTCCATGTCAGATCCATGCAAAAAGCTGATGATGTATGAAGGAATAACAGATTTGGCTGATAGCCGATACCTCGCTAGTTTCGTCAGCAAGCCAGAACCGGCCGACAACAAATCGGAGTCAACGATGCGCACCCAACTGGAAAAAGCCGAACTGTTTCGCGCACTGCACGCGCGGCCGGGCGCCTTCATCATCCCCAACCCCTGGGACGCCGGTACGGCAAAATTGCTCGCGGCGATGGGATTCGAAGCGCTTGCGACCACGAGCCTCGGTCTCGCCAACACGCTCGGCAGCGCCACCGTCAGCCTCGATGCCATCATCGACAATTGCCGGATGATCACTGAAGCCACCGACCTTCCCGTCAACGCCGATCTTGAGAATTGCGGCGCGCACGATCCGAAAACCGCGGCGAAAGCCATCGCGCGCGCCGCCGAGGCTGGCGTCGTCGGCGGCTCGATCGAGGATTCGACCGGCGATCCGCGCAACCCGATCTACGATTTCTCGCTCGCGGTCGAGCGCGTGCAGGCTGCGGTCGAGGCCGCCCGCGCACTCCCGTTCCCGTTCACGCTGACCGCGCGGGCCGAGAACCTCCTGCACGGCCGCAACGACCTCGACGACACGATCAGGCGCCTGCAGGCGTTCGAGGCAGTCGGCGCCGACGTGCTGTATTCGCCCGGCGTGCGCGACATCGACACCATCCGCACCGTGGTGTCGTCGGTCGGCAAGCCGTTCAACCTGGTGATGGGTTTTGCCGATCCGACGCTGACCGTCGACAAACTTTCAGCCGCGGGCGTCAAGCGCATCAGCGTCGGCGGCGCCATGGAGCGCTACGCGCTGGCCGCGTTCCTGAAATGCGCCCACGAGATGAAGGATCAGGGATCGTTTACGTTCGTGCGCGAGATGGCGCCGATCGGGGAAATAAGGGCGGCGTTCAAGTAACCGGTCTCTCACCGTCATTGCGAGCGAAGCGAAGCAATCCATTCCTCGGCACGGGGAAAGATGGATTGCTTCGTCGCTACGCTCCTCGCAATGACGGTGGAGAACGCGTCACTCCTCCTTGAACCCGTACTCCGGCACGTTGCCGCTGGCGCCGTAATATTTGTACGGCAGGAATTTTCCGGACATCGTGATCTTGACCCGGTCGCCCTTCGGATTGGCTACGCGCTCCAGCGCCATGTCGAAATCGATCGCCGACATGATGCCGTCACCGAATTCCTCCTCGATCAGTGCCTTCCAGGCCGGGCCGTTGACCATCACCATTTCGTAGAAGCGGTAGATCAGGGGATCGGTCGGCGGCATCGGCGTGCCGGTGCCGCGCATCGGCACCTCGTTGAGCATCGCAGTTTCGGATTTCGACAGCCCGAACAATTCAGCCGCATTGGCAGCCTGCGGTTTTGTCAGTTTCATCTGGCCCATGATGGCGCCGACGATCAGCACATCGGAATAGCCGCCGATCTTTTCGCAGATATGCTTCCAGCTCCAGCCCTTCTCGCGCTTGATGTCGAGCAGCTTCTCGGTGAGGTCTTCGCGTTTCATGGATGTTCTCCTCTATTCGTCATGCCCGAGTTCGTCCCGGGCATCCACGTCTTGCTTGTTCTCAGGAAGACGTCGATGGCCGGGACAGGCCCGGCCATGACGCCTGCATTGTTTCGTCCGCGCCTGAAGCGATCACCAGTTCCGGTTTGCCCGGCCGCACCACCTGCACGTTGCGCGGATCGTGATCCGGCGTCGTCGCGGTGAACGTCTTGCTGCGGCTGACCAGGAAATCGACGATGTGGTTACGCAGCGCATAGTAGAGCGGATGGCGATGCAGATCGATGCGGCCGCGATCCTTCGGCAGCGGATTCTCCACGATCTCGGCCAGCACCGCGCCGGGACCGTTGGTCATCAGGAAAATCCTGTCGGCAAGATAGATCGCTTCGTCCACGTCGTGGGTGATCATGAACGCGGTCTGGCCTGTTTCGAGGCAGATCCGGCGCACCTCGTCCTGCAACGTGCCGCGCGTCAGCGCATCCAGCGCCGAAAACGGCTCGTCCATCAGCATGATCTTCGGCGTGATCGAGAGCGCGCGTGCAATGCCGACGCGCTGCTTCATGCCGCCGGACAGTTCCGACGGCCGCTTGTGCTCGGAGCCGGTCAGGCCGACCAGATCGATGAAGGTTTGCGCGTGCGCCTTGACCTTGGCGCGGTCCCAGTTGCGCCATTTCGAGGTCACGGCATAGGCCACGTTGCCGAGCACCGTACGCCACGGCAGCAGCGCATGGCTCTGGAAGATCACGGCGCGGTCCAGGCTCGTGCCCTCGATCGCCTGCCCGTCGACGATAACCGCGCCTTCACTGGGCTCATCGAGCCCGGCGAGGATGTTCAGCACCGTGGTCTTGCCGCAGCCTGAATGCCCGATCACGCAACCGAACTCGCCGCGCGCCATCGAGAGCCAGAGATTTTCGAAGATCGTCGTCTGCGCGCCATTTGCGCCGGGGTAGCGCCGCGCGATGCCTTCGATGGAGATGAACCTGCCGGTCATGCGTAAGTCTCGTGTCCCGGGCGCGATGCGCCACGCAGTGGTGCGCCGCAGAACCGGGACCCACACTGCCTCACTGGGTCCCGGTTCAGCACAATGGCACTTCGCGCCGCAGTGCGCCCGGGACACGGTTGTGTTTGGCGCGCCATCATCCCACTCACTCCGGGAACGTGACCATGCGCGTGAACCGCGCGAGGATCTGGTCCAGCAGCATGCCGACCACGCCGATCAGGAGAATGGCGATGATGACGTTGGTGATCGAGAGGTTGTTCCACTCGTTCCAGACGAAGTAGCCGATGCCGGTGCCGCCGACCAGCATCTCGGCCGCGACGATCACAAGCCAGGCGATGCCGATCGAAATCCGCATGCCGGTCAGGATCGTCGGCGCGGCCGCCGGCAGGATCACGGTGAAGGCGCGCCTGACGGTGCCGACTTCCAGCGTGCGCGCGACGTTGATCCATTCCTTGCGCACGGCCGCGACGCCGAACGCGGTGTTGAGCAGCATCGGCCACACCGAGCAGATGAAGATCACGAAGATCGCGGATATCGAGGAATCCTTGATGGTGTAGAGCGCCAGCGGCATCCAGGCGAGCGGCGAGATCGGCTTCAGCACCTGGATGAACGGATCGAGTGCCTTGCTGATCAGCGGCGACATGCCGATCAGGAAGCCGAGCGGGATCGCGACGATCACCGCCAGCAGATAGCCGAGGCCGACGCGGCCGATGGAATAGCCGAGCTGGATGCCGAGGCCCTTGTCGTTCGGCCCCTTGTCGTAGAACGGCTGCTTGAGGTGCTCCCACAATTTCGCGCCGACCTCTGATGGACCCGGCATCGCCGATTTGCCCTGGGTTGCGGTCAGCCCCATCAGCTTGGCGTATTCGGGCGACATGGTGGTGGTCGCTGCCGTCGGGCGCGTGGCGAGATGCCAGACGCCGAGGAAGGCCGCGAACAGCGCGATGGA
>DATCXE010000353.1:0-8018 GCA_036565985.1 Bradyrhizobium sp. | reverse complement strand
CGACCCGGTGGCGGCTCCTCAGGATGAGGGATTGCGAGCGTGCACGACGCCAAAGAAGTAAAGTTGCGCCGCGCTCCGCCAACCGATCAGGTTTTCGGCCCGAGCGTCGCATTGGCCGTACCGGAAATGGTGGCGGGCGGCGTTCCCAACTCATCCGCATCGTCCACCTCGGGCGGTTCGGTGGGGGCTGCCAGTTGCTGCGCGGCCAGCGCATTGGTCAGGGTGGTCAGCGCGTCGGGACCGGCGGCGAACCCGCCCTCGGCGAGGATCTTGTCGATGATCGGCTTGAACGCCGAGACCGACAGCAGCTGCGCGGCGAGGCCGTCGCCTAGGCCGAGACCGTTGCCATGGCCGTTCATGGCGCCATTGCCGCCGCCGCGTCCGAGCATGCCGCCGGTGTCGAAGATCCGGATGTCCGAGATCTTCTCGATCGGCTTCACCGCTTCGGCCAGTGCGTTCGGAATGATGTTGATGCGCGCCAGCGTGAGATCGTAGTCGACCATCTCGGCAGAGAGCTTGTTGCGGGCTTCCGCCTTCAGCGCGGCGACCTCGGCCTCGGCCTGGCCGAGCGACTTGACGCCGGCCGCGCGGGTGATCGCCGCATCGGCGTCGGCCTTGGCCAGCATGGTGATGGCTTCGGCCTTGTTGTTCGCGGCCTGGTTTTCGGCTTCCGCCATCACGGTGATCGGCATCGCCTCGGTTTCGGCGGCCTTTCGCGCCGCGATCACGTTGATGATCTTGTCGCGCTCGGCGATTTCGACGGCCTTGGCGGTGGTGACCTTTTCCTCGGCCGCGATTGCCAGCGCACGCGCGGTCTCGGCGACGGTCTGCGCCTCGGATTGCTCCTTGCTCTTGTTTGCGACAGCAATGGCGCTTTCCTGGGCGACGATCTGCAGATCGCGCTCCATCTCGGTGTTGCGGCGCTTCACCGCGAGATCGGCCTCGATCTTTCGTGTATCGCGGGCCTGGTTGGCTTCGGTCTGCTTGTTGGCGACCGCGAGTTCCTGCTGGATGCGGTACTCGGCCTCGTTCTGCACGGCGGTCTGCTCGACCTGCGCGGTTTGCGCGCGCATGGCGGCGGTCTTGTTGGCGATGTCGCGCTGCTGCGCCAGTTCCGCCTCGCGCTTGGTGGCTTCGATGGTCAGCGTGGTCTGGCGGGCGACGAGATCCTGCTGGGCGATGTTCACCTCGGTGGTGCGGACGATCTGGTTGCGCTCCTGCTCGCGTTCCCTCGTGATCTTGGTCAGCGTGGTCAGGCCGTGGGCGTCGAAGAAATTGGTCGGGTTGAAATGCTTGATGTCGCTCTGGTCGAGCCGCGTCAGCGATACTGACTCGAGTTCAAGACCGTTGTTCTGGATGTCGGCGCCGACCGCTTCCTGCACCGACTTGACGAAGGTCGCGCGCTGCTCCTGCAGCTCCTCGAGGTTCATGGTGGCCGCCACCGAACGCAAGCCGTCGACGAATTTGGCCTCGATCAGCTCGCGCAGTTCGCCTGAATTGTTGGTGCGGCTGCCCAGCGTCTGCGCGGCCAGCGCGATCGACGAGCTGTCGGGTTTGACACGCAGGTAGAACTCGGCGCCGATGTCGACGCGCATGCGATCCTTGGTGATCATCGAATCCGGGCCGCCGCGGGCTACCTCCAGCCGCAGCGTTTTCAGGTTGACGGCAGCGACGGAATGGAAAACCGGAAGCACGATCGAGCCGCCGTCGAGCACGACTTTCTGGCCGCCGAGGCCGGTGCGGACATAGGCTTCGTCACGCGTCGAGCGGCGATAGAGCTTTGCAAGCAGGAGACCGATAACGAGAACGACTACGACGGCAATGGCGACGGGTACTGCAAGTTCCCACATGTTGTTTAGGCCCTGTCTGAACGTTGTTGCGCAATGAGGTCGGCGGGTGCGGAAATGGCGATGAAGCTCTTGGAGTCACGGTCGACCAGCAACACGCTGGCGCCGACCGGAAGCGGCGTGGAGTCGGGGCCGGCGCGTGCCACCAGGGAGTGCCAGTTGCCGAAGACATCCTTGAGACGGACGCGGCCGGGCAATCCCTGGTCGAGCGGCCCGACCGAAACTTCGGCGACGTGGCCGATGAAATCGGCCTGGTCCACGGCATAGGTCTCGTCGCGCGGAATGATGCGCGCAATGCCGCGGCTGGTCAGGCGGATCACGGGGAGGCTGAAGCCTGCCGCGGCGATCGCGGCGATCGGGACCGGGATAGATAGTCCCGCGCCGTGTGCGAGGCCCTGCAGGAAAAATCCCGTGATCGCGAACACGCCGAGCGCGAGGATGATCAGGACCAACAGCGGCAGTCGTCCCGCGTTGATCCACAGGAACAGGCCGCCGAGCCCATTGCCGCTGTCGGCCTCGACGGCGACTTCCTTGCCGAAGAGCTCGCCGATCGAGAAGCCGACCAGCGTCGCCAGCAGTTCGATGCCGCCGAGCGCCACCATGATCCCCGCGGCCACGGCAAAGGGCCGCACGTCCGGCGCCAGCAGGATGTCGGTCAGGGCACTCATTGCTGCGATTTGATCCTTTCAAGGCGGGCCGCGATTTCCTTTTCGCGGTGCAGCCGGTCGAGTTCGTCAAGCTCCTTGTCGCCGGGCGCGCCGGAGGCCGGAACGCCGGTGACCCGCGCAATCGCCGCCATCGCGCGGTCGGGGCTTACAGTCTTGGTCGCACCAACCGCGCGTCCGGTTTCCTGCGGCGCGTGTTTTGCGAGGCTCGCTTCGAGATCGGCGAGGCGGGTTTCGGCTTCGCGTCGTGCTCCAAGCATCGCCTGCAAGGCCTTGGTCTGCTCGTCGATTTCGAGTTCGATGAAATCCATCGCGCGTTCCAGCGCGGTGCCCTGGGATTCCAGATCAATTTGCCGTGCGACGCCGGCGCGCGCGAGATCCTCACGGTTCTCTGCAACCGCAAGTCGAATCTTGTCGGTCAACCCGGCAACTTCGGCGCCGAGCTCTTCGCGGCGCCGCTTGAGGCGGAATTCCTCGGCGCGCGACTTGCCGAGCGCCTGGCGCGCCTCGTCGGCGCCGGCGTCGATTTCGCGGATCGCCTGCTTGACCATGGCCACCTTGTTGCTGCTCTCGGCGCTGTCGATGGTCTCGCTGGCGATGGCGGCAAGAAGCCTGCCCATGCGCGCAAGGATGCCCTCGTGAACCATGGTGTTCTCCTCCGGTTGTGATGCTTTCGATTTGACGGCGATGTGGATTTCGTAGGCGCGGCCGTCCGAGACCAGGTGAGCCGGGAAGGGACTTTCCCAGCCGGCAAGATAGCCGGGGACCTCGAACGGCACCAAGACGCGTCCCTGGACAGTGCTAATAGTCAGTGAAGTTGGCCCCTTGATCGCAAACAACTTGTCGTCGAGTGGAATTTTGCGCACCGCGGCTCCCGCCACATGGTTGGCACGATCGCGCAACCCGAGCGTGACGAGGCGGGCCGGCAGGCCGGTCTCGGTACGAATCCGTTCGTAGGCCTGGCCATGGAGGGCGACGAGGTTCGCACCGACAGGCGCCACTTCGGTCAGGATCTCCATCATCCGGTCGTAGGCGGCAAAGGTCGCCTCGAACGCCGCGACGGCGGCCTCGTCGGGGGCGAGGGCGTATCGCAGTGTCGCTGCGGGTGTTTCGGTTGGAAGTTTGATCATTAGGAGATCATAAAGTACTTCCTCGGTGCTTTACAAGAGTGCAGCGGCATCATTCTCGGTGATCGCCAGATGCAGTTGCAAATGAGTTGCAATAAAATAGCAGATCGGGCATCGTGGGGAAATGGATGCACGAACCCGTGAATTGAGTCCGGAGATCCTGTCTGGGACCGCACCGGCCGATACCGGCTGGCGCGCCGATGCCGCCGCGGACGCCCGAAAGAGCCTGCCTGAGGTCAATTCGACCATCGCGGTCCCCTTTGGCGGGCACTGGTCGCGCCGCCTGCTGGCGTTCCTGGGGCCGGGCTACCTGGTCTCGGTCGGCTACATGGACCCGGGCAATTGGGCGACCGATCTCGCGGGCGGTTCGAAGTTCGGCTACACGCTGCTCACGGTGATCCTGCTGTCGAACCTGATGGCGATCCTGCTGCAGGCGCTCGCCGCGCGGCTTGGCATCGTCACCGACCGCGATCTCGCGCAGGCCTGCCGCGCCAGCTATTCGCGCCCCGTGAACTTCCTGCTCTGGATCGCCTGCGAAGCCGCGATCATCGCCTGCGATCTCGCCGAGGTCATCGGCACCGCGATCGCGCTCAATCTTTTGTTCGGCATCCCCCTGATCTGGGGCGCGCTGATCACGGCGCTCGATGCCTTCCTGCTGCTGCTCCTGATGAACAAGGGGTTTCGTTTCCTGGAAGCCTTCGTCATCGCGCTGCTGATCGTGATTGCGATCTGCTTCGGGGTGCAGATCGTGGCGGCGGCGCCGCCGGTGGCCTCCATCCTGAAGGGGTTCGTGCCGTCGCCCGAGATCGTCACCAATCCGGAGATGCTCTACATCGCCATCGGTATCATCGGCGCCACTGTGATGCCGCATAATCTCTATCTGCACTCCGCGATCGTGCAGACCCGCGCTTATGAACGCACCAGCGAAGGCCGCCGCGAGGCGATCAAGTGGGCGACCACGGACTCGACCATCGCGCTGATGCTGGCGCTGTTCATCAATGCCGCCATCCTGATCGTGGCCGCCGCAACCTTCTATTCCACCGGTCGCACCGAGGTTGCCGAGATCGGGCAGGCGTATGAACTGCTGTCTCCACTGCTCGGCCTCGGCATCGCCTCGACGCTGTTTGCGGTGGCGCTGCTGGCTTCCGGCCTCAACTCGACCGTGACGGCGACGCTCGCCGGACAGATCGTGATGGAAGGCTTCCTGCACCTGCGCCTGCCGAATTGGGCGCGCCGGCTGGTGACCCGCGGCATCGCCATCGTTCCGGTCGTGATCGTCACCGCGCTCTATGGCGAACGCGGCACCGGCCAGCTCCTGGTGTTGAGCCAGGTCATCCTGTCGATGCAGTTGCCGTTCGCTGTCATCCCGCTGGTGCGGTTCGTTTCCGACCGCCGCAAGATGGGCGAGTTCGTCATCCCGCGCGGCGTGGCCGTGCTGGCGTGGATCGTCGCAGGCATCATCGTCGCGCTGAACGTGAAGCTGTTGGTCGAGGCATTCTTCGGGTGAGGGCCTGACGCCGGCGCCATCGCCCGGCTTGCCGCCTCCGCGAAATAGCCACGGCGAGCCAGGACGGAAGCCTCGGCGCAACCAGAGACCGGGCGGGCCGGCATTTTGCAGGCGGTCGCGATCGAGGCGTGCAGCCGGTTCTCAAAAATTACTTCTAATCCCCTTCGCGGAGGGATTGACCAGGAGGCTTGCCGTACGGGTGGAAAAGCTCTTTCCGGCCTTGCTGCCAAAGGGACTTGAGCTCGACCGTTGCGATGTCCCAATCCGGCCGGCATTTCCTGCTGATGGCGCGAAGGTCCTGGCGGAGCTCTTCGACGGTAGGACGTCCGAAGAACCAGTAGCCATTGTAGACCTTGTAGGTGACGAGGCCCGGCTCCAGCACGATCACGTGCGGAATCATCGGATTGTGGACAGGATCGGTGTATTCGGCGATGTCGAGATCCTTCTGAACGATGCGCCGTGCATCGGAGAGGAAGGGCCAGTGGGCGCCGACGCCGCTACGATATTCATTGGTCTGGATGATGTTGTCGGTCGTGATCGTGACCATTCGACAATAGCCCACCTCCATCTCGCGATGGAGTTGCAGCAACCCTTCGGCCTGACGGCGATCTTTTGGACAGTATCCGCCACGGCCAAGCACGAGCACCATCGGATCGTCGCCCTGTAACTCCGAGAGCTTGCGATGCTTGCCGGTGTGGTCGCTGAGCTCATAATCGGGGAGAACGGCCCCCTGGGTCATGTCGGATCGCATCTGGGTTCCTCCTGGCTGGTTTTCGCCGTTGCGTCGCCGCGGTCAGAGATCGATTACGATGTCGCCCTCCGGGCGAGAGCAGCAGATCAGCAGATTGCCCTCTGCCGGTGCATCGATCGGGTCTGGCCGGTAGCTGATCGTTCCGGCCACAAGTCCGGACTCGCAGGCGTGGCAAACCCCGGTTCGGCACGACCACCGCACGGGCACGTCACAAGCCTCCGCCAACTCGAGCAGGCTTTGGAATGATGGCGCCCAACGGACATTGAGACCGCTGCGCGCGAATGACACCGCCGGTCCCGAGCCGGGAGATCCGGCCGGCAGATGCGGCTGCCGGCGGGGTGAGTCAGCAATGCCTGGCGTCCGCGACGGCTTGGCGCCGAACAGTTCGGTGTGGATGCGATCGGGCGCCACGCCGATTGCCGCCAGGCCGGTGGCCAGATCGCTCATGAATTTTGCCGGACCGCAGATGTAGAAGTCAGCCTCGCGAGGGACGTCCAGCTTCTGAAGCACTGCAGGATTGAGACGTCCGGCAAGGTCAAAATCCACGCCGGGCCTGTCCTCGGGGTCCGGCGCACTGTAGCAGATGTAGCAGTGGCGATGAGCCAGCGCCTCGAGCAGGTCGCGCGTTTCCGCGGCGAATGGATGCTCACGACCGTTGCGGGCGCTGTGCAGCCACCAGATTTCCCTTGTCGAGGCTTCCGCCGCCAGCGCGTGGAGCATCGCGAGCACCGGTGTTACGCCAATCCCGGCACTCAGCAAGACGACAGGCCGCTCACCTGGCTGCAGTGTGAAACTGCCACGCGCCGCACTTGTCTGCACGACGTCACCAATCCCGAGTTCATTTGCGACGTAGGTGCTGGCCGCGCCATGCGCTTCCAGCTTCACACTCACGCGATAGGAAGCGCCGTTGGGCTTTCCCGACAACGAATAGCTTCGCATCAGCATTGGCGCAGAAGGCCGCCCGAGCTGCAACACGACGAACTGCCCGGCGAGCGCAGCGGCAACAGGTTGTCCGTCTGTAGGCTCAAGCACAAGTGACGTCACATTGTCGCTTTCGCGCACCTTGCGCGCGACGCGAAACGGGCGGAATCCACGCCAGGCTGGCGGCGGGCCGGACGCCGCGACAAGGCCCGGGTTTCCGCTTGCCGAACCGTCCGTGCGCTGCCGCTCCAGCAGCGCCTCGAAGGAATTGCGCCAGCCCGCGCTCAATGCCGGAATGCGCAGCGCTCGCTCCAAACGGTCGCGCGGGTGATCCGGCGTGTAAAGCAGCGCGTTGATTTCCGTCACGCTCATGCGCTCGGGGCCGGGTACGAGCCGGGTAATCTCGTCACTGGCCCTTACTTCTCCTTCTTCGATCACCCGGAAATAGAAACCGGGCCTGCCGTGTTTGACGAGCAGTGCGGCCATTTCCGGCTCATTCATGCGGATGCCCAGCCGGTAACAGGTGACACGCGGCTGTGTCACCTCGAACAGGGCGCCGCCGATCCGGTAGCGGTCTCCGATACACACCTCGGCATCGGCCATGCCTTCCACGGTGAAGTTCTCGCCAAACTGTCCGTATGCGAAGTCCGTTCGATCGAGCAGGTTCTGCCAATACTGATAGGATTCGATCTGATAGACGAATACCGCGCGATTTTCCCCGCCATGGCCCGCTGTATCGCCTTGTCCATCACCGTCGATGTTGAGCCGGCGTGCCATGCGCGGTCCTTCGACCGGCGTCTTCCAGATGCCCGTATGGACGGTCTTGCCTTGCCAACGGATGTCGCGTGGCAAGCCGACATTGACCGAAAGCAAACGGGCCATCTTATTTCCTCAACTGCAAGGAAAGCCTGCCGCCGGATATCTGCGCCGCGAGAGGAAGAGGCGCATGCCATGCATTCACTCTCGGGAGCACTCACCCTAGCACTATCGCGCAGGCCCGGAAAATCAGGGCTGGGATGCGCTGGCGGGAGGCCGAGACGGATGAACGAGCCAGATTGGTGGCGCTGCCGGTGTTCGCGCGGGTTGCTGACGCCGGCTGCGCGGCTGCCGGGGCCGATCGAGTTGAGGCCTACCTCTAATCCTGCGGTTCGGACAGCGCTTCGCCGGTCGCATCGACCCGCAGCCAGCCCGACGGCGCCA
>DATCXE010000344.1:0-8193 GCA_036565985.1 Bradyrhizobium sp. | reverse complement strand
TTTGGTGCGCAAGGGCATGATGTTTCTGGAGACGTAGCCATGAATCTCGCTGACCTCAACAAGGTTGCCCTCGCCATGGTCACCCCGGGCAAGGGCATTCTCGCCGCCGACGAATCCTCCGGCACGATCAAGAAGCGGTTCGACGCCATCAAGGTCGAATCGACCGAGGAAAACCGCCGCGACTATCGCGAGATGTTGTTCCGCTCCACCGAGGCGATGAGCAAATACGTCTCGGGCGTGATCCTGTACGACGAGACCATCTGGCAGAACGCGAAGGACGGCACGCCGCTGGTCAAGCTGATCGAGCAGTCCGGCGCGATCCCCGGCATCAAGGTCGACGAGGGAACGCAGGCGCTGCCGCAATGTCCGGGCGAACTGGTCACCGTCGGCCTCGACAAGCTCGCCGAGCGGCTGAAGAAGTATTACGAGCGCGGCGCGCGCTTCGCCAAATGGCGCGCGGTGATCGACATCGGCAACGGCACTGACGGCCGGGGCATTCCAACCATGACCGCCATCCGCGTCAACGCGCACGCGCTGGCGCGCTATGCCGCGCTGTGCCAGGCCGCGCAGATCGTGCCGATCGTCGAGCCGGAAGTGCTGATGGACGGCGATCACGATATCGACCGCTGCTACGACGTCACCCAGCGAGTGCTGAACAAGACGTTCCAGGAATTGCGGGTGCAGCGCGTCGAACTCGAAGGCATGGTGCTGAAACCGAACATGGCGATATCAGGCAAGAAGTGCGCAAGGCAGGCTCCCGTCGGCGAAGTCGCCGAGAAGACCGTGCGCCTGCTGAAGGCCTGCGTGCCCGCGGCGGTGCCCGGCATCGCGTTCCTTTCCGGCGGACAATCCGACGAGGAAGCAACCGCGCATCTGGACGCCATGAACCGGATCGGCGGGCTGCCCTGGAAGCTCACCTTCTCCTATGGCCGCGCGCTGCAGGCGGCGCCGCAGAAGGCGTGGTCCGGCAAGGCCGAGAACGTCGCCGCCGGCCAGCGCGCCTTCACCCACCGAGCGCGGATGAATGCGCTGGCGAGCAAGGGCGAATGGGAAACCGGCCTGGAAAAGAAGGTCGCCTAGATTTGGCTAAAAAAGATTTGGCTAAAAAAAACTTGGCCAGCAAACCTGCTCCGCCGCGCCCGGCGCCGCGGCTCTATCTCGCGACATCCGAGGTGGACGATCCGTCGCAACTCGCCGCACAGCTTCCGGAATTGCTGGCGGCTGCCGACGTGGCGGCGGTGCTGGTGCGGCTGAAAGAGACCGATCAACGCACGATGATTTCGCGCGTGAAGGCGCTTGCGCCCGTGATCCAGGATGCCGGCGCAGCGCTGCTGCTCGATGGCCATGTCGAACTGGTGGCGCGGGGCGGCGCCGACGGCGCGCACCTGACCGGCGTGGCCGCGCTGGAGGATGCCTTGCCGTCGCTGAAACCCGACCGGATCGCCGGGATCGGCGGCCTCGCCACGCGGCACGATTCCATGGCCGCCGGCGAACTGGGCGCGGATTATGTGCTGTTCGGCGAACCAGATGCCAACGGCCAGCGGCCCTCGGCGGAGGCGATCGCCGAGCGCCTGCAATGGTGGGATGAATTGTTCGAGCCGCCTTGCATAGGCTTTGCCGTCTCGCGCGAGGAGGCTTTCGAATTCGCAAAAGCAGGCGCGGATTTTGTCCTCGTCGGCGACTTCATCTGGGCTGACCCGCGTGGCGCGAGGGCGGCGCTGAAGGACGCCGCCGAAGCGATCCGTCAGGCGCACGAAGCGGCGTTTAGAACGGCCAAAGTCGGACACGGATCCGGACAGGGATAGCGGCGGACATGCCACTCCTGCGTTCCATATCGATCCTCGCGAGCTTGCTGGTGACGGTGGCCGCCGCCGCGCAGGCGCCCGCGAATCCACCGAAAGAGACGCCCAGGGAGGCTGCCAAGGAGGCTACCAAGGAAACAGCAAAGGAAACGCCGAAGCCGAAAGCGCCGGCCGCGTCGAAGCAACCCGCCGCGACCCCCAAGGCTGCGGCGGCACCCAGGCCGGCGCCGTCGCCGACACCTTCCCCCTCGCCGACGCCCGCCTTCGACGATCCCAATGTCGACCTCGTCTACGGCGCCTATCAGCGCGGCCTGTACAAGACGGCGTTCGATCTCGCGACCACGCGCGCGCAATTCAATGCCGACCCGAAGGCGATGACGATGCTGGGCGAGCTCTACGCCAACGCGCTCGGCATCAAGCGCGACTATGCGAAAGCGGCCGAATGGTACCAGCGCGCCGCCGATGCCGGCGACCGTGAGGGCATGTTCGCGCTCGCCATGATGCGGCTGTCCGGCCGCGGCGGTACGACCAACCGCGAGCAGGCCGTCAAGCTGCTGGCCTCCGCGGCCAAGCTCGGCAACCCGAAGGCCGCCTATAATCTGGCGCTGCTCTATCTCGACGGCCAGACGCTGCCGCAGGACGTCAGGCGCGCCGCCGAACTGCTGCGCATCGCCGCCGATGAAGGCAGCCCGGAAGCGCAATATGCGCTGGCGACCTTCTACAAGGAGGGCACCGGCGTTCCGAAGGACCTCGACAGGGCGGTGCGGCTCCTGCAGGCGGCCTCGCTTGCCGACAATGTCGACGCCGAGGTCGAATACGCCATCGCGCTCTATAACGGCACGGGCACGCCGAAGAACCAGCCGGCGGCCATCGCGCTGTTGCGCAAGGCGGCGCGGCAGAACAGCCCGATCGCCCAGAATCGCCTCGCCCGCGTGCTGGTGTCGGGACAGGGGGCGCCAATGGACAAGGTCGAGGGCTTCAAATGGCACATCGTCGCCAAAACCGCGGGGAAAGGCGACCCGGAACTGGACGAAAGGCTCTCGGAGATCAGTCCCGAAGATCGCGCCAAGGCCGAGGAGGCCGCGCGCAAATGGATTGGAACCACCAACAAATGACGCCTTGACGGCGGCGGGTCATCAGGGCACCCACTCCTTGCCCCGACCGCATTGGGCGGCTTTCCTCTCAACTCCGTAAGCTTTCACATCATGCTGTATTCCGCCCTTATCAACGTCATGGTGAAAGCCGCGCGCCGCGCCGGCCGCAACCTCAACCGCGACCTCGGCGAGATCGAGCACCTGCAGGTGTCGATGAAAGGCCCGGCCAATTTCGTCACCAAGGCCGACAAGCGCGCCGAGGAAATGCTGTACGAGGACCTCGCCAAGGCGCGGCCAGGCTACGGCTTCATCGGCGAGGAAGGCGGAACGCGCGAGGGCGCCGACAAGAGCCATACCTGGATCGTGGACCCGCTCGACGGCACCACCAACTTCCTGCACGGCATCCCGCAATTTGCGATCTCGATCGGCCTTGCACGCGAGGGCACCGTCATCGCCGGCGTGATCTACAATCCCGCCAATGACGAGCTCTACATCGCCGAGCGCGGCAAGGGCGCGTTCCTCAACGACCAGCGGCTGCGCGTCGCCGGCCGCCGCAGGCTCGACGAATGCGTGGTCGCCTGCGGCCTGCCGCATATCGGCCGCGGCGACCACCAACTGGCTCTGAATGAAATGGCGGCGCTGCAGAACAAGGTCGCGGGCTTCCGCCGCTTCGGCGCCGCCTCCCTCGACCTCGCCTTCGTCGCCGCCGGCCGCCTCGACGGCTATTGGGAACGCAACCTGCAGCCCTGGGACATCGCGGCCGGCCAGATCATGGTGCGCGAAGCCGGTGGCACGATCTCGGACATCGGCGGCGGCGACGACGCGCTGAAGACCGGGCACGTGGTGTGCGGGAATGAGTTCGTGCATGGCGAACTGGTGAAGATACTGAAGCCGTTGGGGTAGCGAGCCACACGCACACTGTCATCATCCGCGAAGGCGGATGATCCAGTACGCCACGGCCAACATTGCTGAAATCAAAAGTCACGGGGTACTGGACGCCCCGCCTTCGCGGGGCATGACGAGTCAGGATTTAGCGGGCGCCGGAGGCCCATGCGGCTCGCTCGCCGCTTCCGCAGCCACCTTCGGCTCCCGATCTCCCGCCAGCACGCGCTGCACGCTGACGAAGAACACCGGCACCATCAACAGCGCCAGGATCACCACCGCGATCATGCCGCCCATGACGCTTGAACCGAGCGCCTGCTGGCTTTGTCCACCGGCGCCGGTCGCGATCACCATCGGCAGCACGCCGCAGACGAAGGCGAGGCCCGTCATCAAAATGGGGCGGAAGCGCAGCGAGCACGCTTCCACGGTCGCCTCGATCAACGGCTTGCCCTGCGCGCGCAGATCCTTGGCGAACTCGATGATGAGGATGGCGTCTTTTGCCGCGAGGCCGATGATGGTGATCAGGCCGACGGTGAAGTAGACGTCGTTCGGCAGGCCGCGCATGGTGGCTGCGATCACTGCGCCGCAAATGCCGAGCGGCACCGTCAGCAACACCGCGAGCGGAATGGTCCAGCTCTCGTAGAGGGCGGCGAGCAGCAGGAACACCACGAGCACCGAGAGGCCAAGCAGGAACGGCGCCTGCGAGCCCGACAGCTTTTCCTGCAGCGACTGTCCGGTCCATTCGAAACCGAAGCCGCGCGGCAGCTTGTTGGCCAGCCGTTCCATCTCGTTGATGGCGTCGCCGGAGGTAAAACCCTTCCTGGCTTCGCCGGAGATGCGCACGGCGGGGTAATAGTTGAAGCCGGCGATCTGGGTCGGGCCCTTCGACCATTCGACGGTGGCGAAGGCGGAGAACGGCACCAGTTGGCCGCGGTTGTTCTTGACGTTGTAGTTGAGGATGTCGTCGGCATTCATGCGGCTGTTGCGATCCGCCTGCACGATGACGCGCTGCATCCGCCCGCGGTTCGGGAAGTCGTTGATGTAGTTCGAGCCGAGGTTGGTCGAAATCGTCTGGTTGATGTCCTCGAAGGTGACGCCGAACGCGCCGGCCTTTTCGCGGTCGATCATCAGGTTGACCTGCGGCGCCGGCGGCAGGCCCTCGACATAGACCTTCTGCAGAACGGGACTGGCATTGGCTTCCGCGATCAGCCGGTCGGACGCGCTGATCAGCGCTGCATAACCCTTCTGCCCGCGATCCTGCAGGCGGAACGAGAAGCCCGAGGAATTGCCGAGATTGTCGATCGGCGGCGGCTGCAGCGCCGAAATCTTGGCGTCGCGGATCGACGACAGGTCGCGGTTGATGTCGGCGACGATCGCCGCGGCGGAGTCCTTCGAGCCCCGTTCATGCCAGTCCTTCAGCGAAATGAAGGCCTGCGCGGTGTTCATGCCCTGGCCGAGGAAGCTGAAGCCGGTCAGGAACGTCACGTCCTCGACGCCGGGGCGATTGAGCAGATATTTCTCCACCGCCTCGACCGCGGCCTCGGTGCGGGCATAGGAAGAGTCCGACGGCGTCTGCACGTCGGTGGTGATGAAGCCCTGGTCGTCGACCGGAAGGAAGCCGCCGGGCAGGCGTACGAAGGCCCAGCCGAGCCCTATGAGCAGCGCCACGTAGATCAGCATCAGGCGCCCGGTGCGCTTCAGCGACCCCTTGACGGTGCGCGTATAGCCGCCGCGGCCGCTCTCGAGGATGCGGTTGAACCAGCCGAACACGCCGGTGCGCGCATGGCCGTGACCGGCCTCGACGGGCTTCAGAATCGTGGCGCACAGCGCCGGCGTCAGCGAAAGCGCCAGCAGCGCCGAGAAGGCGATGGCCGAGACCATGGTGACCGAGAACTGGCGGTAGATGATGCCGACGGAACCCGGGAAGAACGCCATCGGCACGAACACCGCCATCAGCACCAGCGTGATGCCGATGATGGCGCTCGTGATCTGCGACATCGCCTTGCGGGTGGCTTCCTTCGGCGGCAGGCCCTCCTCCGCCATGATGCGCTCGACGTTCTCGACCACGACGATGGCGTCGTCCACGAGGATACCGACCGCCAGCACCATGCCGAACATGGTCAGCATGTTGATGGAATAGCCGACCGCCATCAGCACCGCGCAGGTGCCGAGCAGCGCCACCGGAACCACGATGGTCGGGATGATGGTGTAGCGGATGTTCTGCAGGAACAGGAACATCACGATAAAGACCAGCACCACGGCCTCGACCAGCGTCATCAGCACCTTGTTGATCGAGGCCTTGACGACGGGCGTGATGTTGTAGGGAATTTCATAGCCGATATTGGTCGGGAAGAACTTCGACAGTTCCTCCATCTTGGCTTCGACCGCGCTCGCGGTGGCGAGCGCGTTGCCGGTCGGCGACAGCAGCACCGAAAGGCCCGCGGTCGGCTTGCCGTTCAGCCGCGTGTTGAACTGGTAGCTCATGCCGCCGATCTCGATGCGGGCGACGTCGCGCAGCCGCACCGTCGATCCGTCCGGATTGGCGCGCAAGGTGATGGCACCGAATTCATCCGGCGAGGAGAGTTGGCCCTTGACCAGCACCAGCGCCGAGATCTTCTGTTCCGGCGTGCTCGGCTCCGCGCCGACGCTGCCCGAGGCGACCTGTGCGTTCTGGGCGGATATCGCCTTGTTGACGTCGTCGGCAGTGAGGCCATAGCCGACCAGTTTCGCGGGATCGATCCAGATCCGCAGCGAGCGCTCGGTCGAATAGAGCGTGGCGCGGCCGACGCCGGGAATGCGCCTGATTTCGCCGAGCACGTTGCGGATCATGAAATCGCCGAGGCCGACTTCGTCGAGAGAGCCGTCGGTCGAGTTCAGCGTAATGATCTGCAGCACGGCACTGGAGGCTTCCTCGACCAGGATACCCTGCTGGATCACCGCGCGCGGCAGCCGCGCCTCGACACGCTTGAGGCGGTTCTGCACTTCAACGGAGGCTGCGCCGGTATCGGTGCCCGGCACGAAGTTGGCGATGATTTCGACCTGCCCCAGCGAGTCGCTGGTGGATTCGAAATTGAGGATGCCGGCGGCGCCGTTGAGTTCCTCCTCGATCAGGCGCGTGACGCTGTTGTAGAGGTTTTCGGGCGACGCGCCGGGATAGATGGTCGAGATCGAGATCGAGGGCGGCGCGATGATCGGATATTGCGCGACAGCCAGCAGCGGAATCGAGATCGCGCCGATCAAACAAATGAAAAGCGCGACGACCCAGGCGAAGATCGGCCTGTCGATAAAGAAGCTAGGCATGTCCCTGTCTCAGTGAGACGCTTGCGCCGACGGCGAGTCCAGGATTGAACCAACCGAGGCATCGGCGTCGATCCACGCCTTCGGCTTGACCTTGTCACCGGGCACGAACTTCTGGAACCCGTCGACGATGACGCGATCGCCGTCCTTGAGGCCCTCGCTGATCAGCCAGACGCCGTCCTGCACCGCGCCGGTGCGGACCGGCTGCATCGCAACGCGGCCATCGTCCTTGACCACGAACACCTCGCTGCCGCCACCGGCGTCGCGCTGGATAGCCTGCTGGGGAACGGCGATGGAATCGGAGTCGATGCCCTGCTCGATCAGGACGCGCACATACATGCCCGGCAGCAATTCGCGATTTGGATTGGGGAACTGTCCGCGCAGCGTGACCTGACCGGTGTAGGTGTCCACCTTGGCTTCGGAGAACAGCAGCTTGCCTGTCACCGGATAGACCGTTCCATCGTCGAGCAGGAGACGGACCTTGGCCGCGCCGGGGGCAATGCGGTCGAGATCGCCGCTGTCAAGCGCGCGGCGTAGCTTGTTCATCTCGGAGACGGATTGGGTGAAGTCGGCGTAGATCGGATCGAGTTGCTGGATCGTGGCAAGGCTGGTGGTATCGTTCTGCACCACCAGTGCGCCTTCGCTCACCAGCGCGGCGCCGACAACGCCGCTGATCGGCGCACGGATCGTGGCATAGTCGAGATTGAGTTTGGCGCGCGACACGTCGGCCCGGCGGCTGCCGACTTCGGCTTCCGCCTGGCGCTGGGCCGCGATGGCCTTTTCGTTCTCCGCTTCGGGCGCGGCGCGCTGGCTTGTCAGGGTTGCAATTCGCCTGGCGTGCTGTGTTGCCAGATCGAGTGCAGCCAGCGCCTTGTCCAGCGCGGCTTCGCTCGCCTGCAGTTCGACCTCGAACGGCTTCGGATCGATGCGATACAGCGGATCGCCGGCCTTCACTTCGCTGCCTTGATTGAACAGGCGCTCGACGACGATGCCGGATACGCGCGCACGAACCTCCGAAACACGGGTCGGCGCGATGCGGCCGGGCAATTCACGGATGATGGCCCGGGCCTGCGGCCGCACGGTGAAGGTTCCGACTTCGGGCTCGGCAGGTGCCGCCG
>DATCXE010000342.1:0-7598 GCA_036565985.1 Bradyrhizobium sp. | reverse complement strand
CCCGAAATGTCGATCACGACGCGCGACAGCGTCTCGTCCATCGGCATGTGGATCGAGGCATAGCGGGTGATGCCGGCCATGGTGCCGAGCGCCTGTTTCACCGCCTGCCCGAGCGCAATTCCGACGTCCTCGGTGGTGTGGTGGTGGTCGACATGGAGGTCGCCATCCGCCTTCACCGTGATGTCGATGCGCGAATGCCGGGCCAAAAGGTCAAGCATGTGGTCGAAAAAGCCGATCCCGGTCGAAACCTTGGACACGCCCGTGCCGTCGAGGTTCACCGCGACCTCGATGTCGGTTTCCTTGGTCTTGCGCTTGATGGATGCCGTGCGCATGAAAACTGCTTCCCTTTGGCCATATTGGGGGCCGAAAACGCGGCCCTTGTAACAGGCCGATGTCGCCTTCGCTACTGCGGGATGGTGCTTCAGGGGCTGATCTTCGGCTCATGGTGACCGGAATCCCGGCTGAAACGCCCCGATTGTAACCCTCCCCGCCAACCCCTAAATCTGACGGGAACGAGGACAACCCATGCAAGCATCCGAGAACAATCTGCCGATCTGGCACGGCACCACGATTTTGACGGTCCGCAAGGGCGGCAAGGTGGTCATTGGCGGCGACGGCCAGGTCTCCATCGGCCAGACCGTCATCAAGGCCAACGCCAAGAAAGTCCGCAAACTCGGCAAGGGCGACGTCATCGGCGGCTTTGCCGGGGCCACCGCCGACGCCTTCACCCTGTTCGAGCGGCTGGAAAGCAAGCTCGAGCAGTATCCCGGCCAATTGACCCGTGCTGCGGTCGAACTCGCCAAGGACTGGCGGACCGACCGCTACCTGCGCCGGCTGGAGGCGATGATGATCGTCGCCGACAAGGACGTGTCGCTGGTCCTGACCGGAACCGGCGACGTGCTGGAGCCGGAAGCGGGCGTGATGGCGATCGGCTCCGGCGGCAACTACGCGCTGGCCGCCGCCCGCGCGCTCGTCGACACCGACAAGGATGCCGAGACGATCGTGCGCCGTGCGCTGGATATCGCCGCCGATATCTGCGTCTACACCAACCGTAACGTCACGATCGAGTCACTCTGAAGGAGCCGCCGATCATGGCGCCGGCCTATGCCTTTCGCCCGATGACGTCTGACGATCTGCCGGTGATCCGGCAGTGGCTGGCACAGCCGCATGTCCGGCAATGGTGGGGTAATCCATCCGAGCAGTATGATCTGGTCAGCGGCGATCTCGACGAGCCGGCGATGGACCAGTTCATCGTCGCGGCGGCGGGCGGTGATTTCGCCTACCTGCAGTGCTACGACCTGACCGCATGGAATTCGGGATTTGGCGTGCATCCGCGCGGCACTCGTGGCATCGACCTATTCATCGGCGAACCCGGCATGATCGGGCGCGGCCATGGATCGGCTTTCATTCGCGCCTTCGTTGACGAGCGCTTGAGAAATGGCGCGCCACGCATCGTCACCGATCCCGATCCGGCGAACGGCCGGGCGGTTCGCTCCTATGAGAAAGCGGGATTTGAAAAAGCTGGTATGGTCGACACGCCCGATGGCCTCGCTTTATTGATGGTGCGCAACGCATGACCGCCGAAAACGTCGCCGGAAAATCCCCAACCACCGGCGTCACAAACTTGCACTGGATGTTGATCGGGGCCGGCATCCTAGTGCTCCAGGCGGCCATCCTGTACGCCATGGGCCGCCTGCCGATCTGCGCCTGCGGTTATGTCAAACTCTGGCACGGCGTCGTGCTCAGTTCGGAGAACTCGCAGCACATCGCCGACTGGTACACGCTGTCGCACATCCTGCACGGCTTCCTGTTCTACGGCGCCGCATTCCTGGCATTCCCTCGCCTCGCCTGGCAGGGCCGGCTGATCCTCGCCATGCTGGTCGAAGGCGGCTGGGAACTGGTCGAGAATTCCAACTGGATCATCGACCGCTACCGCGCCGGCACGATCTCGCTGGATTACTTCGGCGATACCATCGTCAATTCGATCTCGGATATGTTTGCCATGATCGGCGGCTTCCTGCTGGCGAAATGGCTCCCTGTTGCCGTCACCGTGGCGCTGGCGCTCCTGTTTGAGTTCGTAATGTTGCTGCACATTCGCGACAATCTGACGCTCAACATCATCATGCTGATTCACCCCTTCGAGGCGATTAAAACTTGGCAAAGCGGACCGCCGATCATCTAGAGCCTTCGCATTACGCCTTGCCCTCACGACATTCGAACCCTAGCTAGAACAAATGACCGACTTTTCTCCCCGTGAAATCGTTTCCGAACTCGACCGCTTCATTGTCGGCCAGGCCGATGCCAAGCGTGCGGTATCGATCGCGCTGCGCAATCGCTGGCGGCGTCTGCAGCTCACCGGCAACTTGCGCGAAGAGGTGCTGCCGAAGAATATCCTGATGATCGGGCCGACCGGCGTCGGCAAGACCGAGATCGCGCGGCGGCTGGCGAAGCTGGCCGCCGCGCCCTTCATCAAGGTCGAAGCCACGAAGTTCACCGAAGTCGGCTATGTCGGCCGCGACGTCGAGCAGATCATCCGCGACCTCGTCGAGGTCGCGATCGTGCAGGTGCGCGAGCGCAAGCGCAAGGACGTGCAGGCGCGCGCGCAGCAGGCCGCCGAAGACCGCGTGCTGGATGCGCTGGTCGGACCGGCGTCGAGCCCCGCTACCCGCGATTCCTTCCGCAAGAAGCTGCGCGCCGGCGAACTCAACGACAAGGAAATCGAGATCGAGACGCAATCGTCCGGCGGCATGCCGATGTTCGAAATCCCGGGCATGCCCGGCGCGCAGATGGGCGCGATTTCGATCGGCGACATCTTCGGAAAGATGGGCGGACGAACCAAGACCCGCCGACTGACGGTCGAAGGCTCGCACGAGATCCTCGTCAACGAGGAATCCGACAAGCTGCTGGACAGCGACCAGCTGGTGCTGGAAGCCATCAACGCCGTCGAGAACAACGGCATCGTGTTTCTCGACGAGATCGACAAGATCTGCGTGCGCGACGGCCGCAGCGGCGGCGACGTCTCGCGTGAAGGCGTGCAGCGCGACCTGCTACCCCTGATCGAAGGCACCACGGTTTCGACCAAGCACGGCGCGGTCAAGACCGACCACATCCTGTTCATTGCCTCCGGCGCGTTCCACATCGCAAAGCCCTCGGACCTGCTGCCGGAACTGCAGGGACGCCTGCCGATCCGCGTCGAACTGGAAGCGCTGACGCGTGACGACATGCGCCGCATCCTGACCGAGCCGGAGGCATCGCTGATCAAGCAGTATGTCGCGCTGCTGCAGACCGAAGGCGTGACGCTCGACATCACTGACGACGCGATCGACGCGCTGGCCGATGTTGCGGTCGCCGTCAATTCAACGGTGGAGAATATCGGCGCGCGGCGCCTGCAGACCGTGATGGAGCGCGTGCTCGACGACATCTCCTTTGCCGCGCCGGACCGCCATGGCGAAACCATCAAGGTCGACGCCGACTACGTGCAGAAGCACGTCGGTGATCTCGCCAAGAACGCCGATCTGAGCCGGTTCATTCTGTAACGAGACCGCCTCAGCACGCCGTGAAACGCGCGCCCGTCCTAGAAGCGGGCCCGCCGCACCCGGACATACAAGGCGCCCTCGCCGCCATGGCCGATATGGGCTTCCTCGAAGCCCACCACCAGCGAGCGGAACTCCGGCAGCCCGAGCCATTGCGGCACCTGACGGCGCAGCACGCCGCGCTCGGATTCGGCGCCGACCTTGCCCTTGCCGGTGATGACGAGCACGAAGGTCATCCCGTCATGATGGGCGCGCTGGAGAAAGCCGAACAGCGCGCGATGCGCCCTGGTCTGCGTCATGCCGTGCAAGTCGAGCCGGGCATCAATCTCCTTCCGGCCGCGTGACAGGTGCGAGCGCTCGCGGCGCCCGATCGGCGCCAGCGGCGGCGGCTCCGGCTTTGGTGGGATAACGATCCGCGGCGGCGCTGCGTGCCTCGGTGAAGCAGCGGGTTTTGGCGCGGCATTCGGTTCGGTTGCCACCGACGCGGCTGGCGGCTTCACGCGGTGTCGCTTGCGCAGCGGCTTGACCTGCTTGGCGACGCTTTCCCACAGCGCGCGTTCCTCTTCGCTCAGGCCGCGCTTGCGCCGCGGCGGCACCGGCAATTCGGGGATCAAACTCGACGTCCGTCGTTTCATCTGAGATAGCGATGGCGACGGAGGTGACGCTGCTGGGGCTTTGTCGAAACCGGCGCGATGACGGGCCGTGGTTCAGGCAGCGGCACCGGCTTGGCGGCCTCGGCCTGGATGGCGGCGGTTTGCGAAGGCCCGGCTGCAGGCGGTGTCGCCGGCGGCGCCGCCATCCTGCTGTTCGTGGCCGCAGTGACTTCCGGTGGCTTCGCAGCGCCCTTCTGCTCCCTGGACGGATCCTTCAACGCATTGGTTTGCGGAAACAGCCTTGCGATCTTCTCCGACGGGCGCTCATCCGGTACCGGCAACTTGCGGCCGCGCGCCGCCGGATCGAGACTCTTCGGCACCAGGATGACGAAACGTGCATTGTGGCGGATCCGACCGGAAACCTTGCCCGCCTCCGCGCCGGCCCCGAAATAGAGATCGGCGCGAGCGGGCCCAACGATCGCGGAGCCGGTGTCCTGCCCGATCATCAACCTCCGGAACGGCGTCTTTGATCGGTCCGATTCGATCGGCAGTTCACCCTCGATGAAGAACGGCGTGCCATAGACATGCAATGCCTTGTCGACCGCGATCGAGCGCCCGGGCGTCAGCGGCACGCCCTGAGCGCCGACCGCTTCGTCCTTGTCGGACAACTGCACCTCGCGGAAGAAGACGTAGGACTTGTTCTGCCGCCGCAGTTCGTTGGCGCCTTCCGGATTCTGCTCCATCCATTCCCGGATCTTCTGCATCGACATCTGATCCCTCGGGATGATGTTGCGTTCGATCAGGATGCGGCCCACCGGCGTATAGGGATAGCCATTATGCGCATCGTAATTGATCCGAAT
Source organism: Bradyrhizobium sp. (assembly GCA_036565985.1). Lineage (GTDB taxonomy): Bacteria > Pseudomonadota > Alphaproteobacteria > Rhizobiales > Xanthobacteraceae > Bradyrhizobium. Next base: position 2,612 of record DATCXE010000342.1, on the reverse strand, counting down.
CGTCGAACCATCAGGGAGAAGGACGCGGGCCGAACCCTGGATCTGCGCGAACAGAAGGTCGGTCTGCTCCTTGAGCCAGCAGATCTCGAGGCCGCGGCCCTCGATCGCGCCGTCCTCGATTTCGCCCCGATCGTAATAGGGAACCAGCTTGCGGCGGCCGATCTTGCGAAACACCTGGCCCTTGTTGGGAAGCCCTGCCGAGCTTTGCCTGGTGCCGCGGACGAACAGGTTGGAAGGCCGGCGATAGACCGGCACATTGTAGACTTCGTTCTGGGTCGGCGAGCCGTCAATGATGGGCTCGTAATAGCCGGTGACAAACCCCTCGCCCTCGCCGAGCCGCGAGATCCGCATGGGAAGAAAATTTTCCTCGAAAAACGCCTTCGCCCTGGCGCCGTCGGATAGTTCGAGGCCCCTGGCGATACGGCAGGGATCGCGCAGCGACAGGCCGAGCGCCTTCGAGTCAGCTGGCGGTTGTTGCTGGGCCGCTATCGGCTTGCAGCTCACCCGAAACGCATTGTAGGCGGAGAGGTGATCGTCCTCGCTCCAGCCCGCGATATCGGACCAGGCAACCGGCGCATATTGGCCGCCGGTGATCTGAAGCGGCAATTCGAGATCGGGGTATGGGAGGTGACGGACGGCAGGCGGTGGATGCAAATGCTTTTGCGACCGCGACTGGCGCGCCGAAGCGGCATCCAGCGGAGCAATCGACAATGCGAAAGCGGTCACGCCAAACGCAAGCCCTGCCAGGCTTCGCGTCCTAGGCGGCGCTTCCGGTGCCAACCAGCTTCCAGTTCGGATCGCGGGAACTCGTGTCGCGGGCAAATGTCCAGACATCGGTAATATCGGCGACCTTATCCGGGTTGCCATCGACAATGGTGCCGGCCTTGTCGCGGGTGACCGAGATCATCTGCGACACGAAACGAACCGTGAGCTGCGCCGCGCGGTCGCGGGCTTCCGCACTCACGAGCTCGGCCTTGTCGATCGAAACAAACCGCGTTTCGGTTTTCTGGTCGTGCTTCTCGCGATCCTTGATCACGGTCTCGAAGCTCTCATAGACCTCGCTCGACAACAGGTCCTTCAGCGCGCGGCGGTCGCCATTGGCGAAAGCGAGCACGATCATCTCGTAGGCGCTGCGGGCGCCCGAGAGGAAGTGCCGGGGGTCGAACGAAGAGTCCTGGGCGGCAATGCCGTCAAGGCCGGCCGCAAGCGGCGTGCCTGGCTCGGCAATGTCTTTCCAACGATCGGCCTGCGGCGCGGCATCCGCGGTCGGCGCCAGCGGCGTCTGATCGATTACCGTGCCGGGCATCGGAACGACGTTGTTATTGTCCTGCGTACGTTGCAATACGTTCGGCGCGGCGCGATCATAGGGCGGCCGTTCGCTCCCGGTGCGCTGTCCGAGGACGCTGCGCAGGCGCAGGAAAATGAAGACCGCCAGCGCCAGGAAGATGATGGTGTAAATATCCACGTCGTATTCGCTTTCTGGTTCTAACGCCGGCAACGGGCCCGACGGTCGCGCGTTCCCTGGAGAGAAGCTCCCTTATGAGATTTCTCTGGGAACGGTAGATTACATCACCGATTTGAGTCTTCCGCATGTAGGCATGAAACTGCGCCCGGCCAATGGCGCGTTTTGGCGCGGGTGAATTGTAGCGCGTTTTGGGGGCTAGGGGAAACCCGATCGTGTCCGGAAATCACGCATCTTCAATAATTTAGAGTAAGCTTGGGGCGTCTGGCGGGACCATATCAGGGATATCCGCCACATTTCGGCGCCGCTCCGGTACGGCGCAACCCCCCGTCGTCCTTGTGGAACGAGGCGGGGCTATGATAGCCACTCGCCCGGAAAAGGCTTTTCTGTCCATCGAGCGAATTCAGACGAAATCCGGGCTGCGCTCGCCAAGTTTCAGGAGTGAGTTTCATGACCAACGGCAACGGCGCGCCTCCCGAGCAGGCCCCTCCCCAGCTGAACGTTCTGGCGCAGTACACCAAGGACCTGTCGTTCGAAAACCCGAACGCCCCCTCCTCCCTGGCGCCGCAACAGCAGCAGCCGAATATCAACATCCAGATCAACGTTTCCGCGAACAATCTCGCGGAAAACGAGTTCGAAGTGACGCTTTCCATCGAGGGCAAGGCCGAAAACGCCGGCAAGCTGATGTTCAGCTTCGAGCTCGCCTATGCCGGCGTGTTCCGTATCGTCAATGTGCCGCAGGAAAACCTACATCCGCTGGTCATGATCGAGTGCCCGCGGCTGCTATTCCCGTTCGCGCGCGAAATCATCGCAACCGCGGTACGCGATGGCGGCTTCCCGCCTTTGATGCTGGATCCGGTCGATTTCGTTGGCCTTTACCGCCAGAACATGGAGCGGCAGGCTGCGGCACAGGCCGCTCCGGGCGTAAAGCCGAGCTAAAGCAGGCGAAGACCGGACGCAGACACAAAATCCCGAAAACAACCCCATGCAAAGTAGCGTGGGGGCTGGTTCGAAGCAGCTTTCCAGCACTGGTAGGATGGGTAGAGCGAAGCGAAACCCATCAAATCCTTGCGCGGTAGCATGATGGGTTTCGCTTCGCTCTACCCATCCTACCAGTGCCGGAAAGCTGCTTCGAACCAGCCCCCACGCT
>DATCXE010000336.1:0-2175 GCA_036565985.1 Bradyrhizobium sp. | reverse complement strand
TACCCCCGGGACGTTCTCGCTCGACAGCGCGATCGCAGCCCAGCCGCCGGCGGATTGGCCGACGACAATCACGTTGTCCGGCACGATCAGCTTTTGACCGGCCATGTATTCGATGATCCACTTGTCCATCAACGCCACCAGGCGCCCGGCATCGTGGAAGTTTGGATTGTCGCACTTGCCGACCTTCGAAAAGAACAGGGAGTAATGACCCTGTTCCGGTACGTCGAACGCGGCCGCGCCATAGCCGCTGCCGGTCGGTGCGACGACCATGTAGCCCCTCTTCGCGAACCACATCGCAGCGTCCCTGAACTCCACCAGGGGAAAGAAGCCGCGTTCCTTCTGGTTCAGCGAAACGCCGTGGTTCATGACAACGAGCGGGAACGGACCCTTGCCGACGGGCCGAACCACATAAGCGATCGTCGGCAGCGTGACCGGGATCGCCCACACTTCCTCCTGGATGATTTGTTCGGCGGGACGATCGTCGGTGAAGGCCTCCGTAACCAGCGCCGCGATCACCGCGGTAGCGACGACAGAGACGCGCACCAGAAAGCCAGGCATGGCATGCATCCAGGGTTTCGCTGATCCGGTAACCGGCCAGCGAAAGCTTTCGCGACGAAGCTCAGTGCCGTTGATCTGGATCAATGGAACTCGCCGTTACCGTTGCACCGTGGCCTGGTCCAACCGTCCAAGAGGTGAACAATGATGACGTTGTATCGCAGGCGATCGGTGGTGCTCGCCCTGTTTGGATTTCTCACGTCGGCGGCCGTCGCGACGCCGGCACTGGCGGAGGTGGGCGCGGTCAGCGTCGTGTTCACCAAGGGTGGTTTCATCGTCGGCGTCGGCGGCGGCAAGGGCGTGCTCACGTTTCGAGGCAAGCGCTACCCCTTCACCGTGTCGGGTATGAGCGTCGGTTTCACGATAGGGGCTTCGACCACCAAGTTCTCCGGCAGGGCCTTGAACCTGCGAAGTCCCGGCGATCTGGCTGGCAGCTATGCCGTGGGCGGAGCGGGTGGCGCGCTCGCGGCCGGGGCCGGCGGCGTGCAGTTGCAGAATGGCAATGGCGTAATCCTGCAGCTCAGTGGACCAAAGGTCGGCGTTGAAGCCTCGGCGGCCGTGGGCGGCGTGACAATCACGATGCAATGACCGCGGGTGGGGAGCCGCCTGGCGCGGCTCCCGTTTTGCCGAGGCCTGCACGACCAACCGCGCGCTGATCTTGTCCGGCAGGTGCCGTGAACAGTGAGGCCGTATGGATTCGATCAGAATACCGTCATGGCTCCGGATCGCCCTTGTCGCAGGCGTTGTCGTGCTGGTGGCCGGGGCTGCCCTGTTTGGCTACCGCTGGTATTTGCGACCGACGACGCTGACCATTGCAGTCGGATCGCTGGACGGCGAGGCCACGAAGCTGATGTCGGCGCTGGCAAGCCGGCTCACTGCGGCGAATGCGCCGGTGCGCCTCAAACTGGTGGAAACCGCCAACGCGTTGGAGGCGGCCGAGCTGTTCTCGTCGGGCAAGACCGATCTCGCCGTCGTGCGCGGCGATGTCGGCGACCTCTCGCAAGCGCAGGCCATCATCGTCCTTGCACACGCCGTGGTATTGCTTGTTGCGCCGCCGGGCTCCTCGATCGCGGACGTCGCCGGCTTGAAGCGTCTCACCGTCGGCGTGGTCGGGGGCGAGATGAACCGGCAGGTCGTCAGCGCGCTGACGGAGGAGTACGATCTCGGCCGCGCCAATGTGACGTTTCGCAACCTCGCGCCCGCGGAGACCCGGCGCGCGCTCGAGAACAGGGAAGTACGAGCACTCCTGATCGTCGTTCCGCTGGTTGAAAAATACCTGGGCATGCTGCGCGGCTTCTTTCTGCAAAATCCGAAGACCGCGCCGGTCCTTATTCCCATCGATGCGGCCGGTGCCATCGCAGGGAAACAGCGCGCCTACGAAAGCTTCGATGTCCCGAAGGGAACGTTGCGGGGCTCGCCGCCCATCCCGAGCGACGATCTGACCACACTCAGGGTTTCGTTCTATCTGGTTGCGAACAAGCACCTTGACAACGATGTGGCCGGTGCACTGGCGGAGGCCTTGATGAAGGCGCGCAGGGATCTGCTCGGCGAATTGCCGATGCTCGGGCAGATAACCGCGCCGAGCACCGACTCGGATGCCTTTCTGCCGGTTCATCCGGG
>DATCXE010000335.1:0-4262 GCA_036565985.1 Bradyrhizobium sp. | reverse complement strand
CCGCGTCGGCGGCGAGCGCGACAAAGGATGAGTTGGCGCCGTTCTCAAGCAGTCGCCGCACCAGATAGGCCAGGAGATCGCGGTGACTGCCGACCGGCGCGTAGGTGCGATGGGCGATGTCGGGGCGGTCCTCGCCGAGCTTTGCATACAGCGCCTCGCCCATGCCGTGCAGGCGCTGGAATTCGAATCCGCTCGCTTCGTCTTTCGCCAGTTCGAGGATGGTCGCGACCGTCAGCGCATTGTGGGTGGCGAACTGCGGAAATATCCGTGGCCGCAGCGCCAGCAATTGCTTTGCGCAGGCGAGGTAGTTCAGATCCGTCATCGCCTTGCGGGTGAATACCGGATAGCCGTCGAGCCCGCGCTCCTGCGCACGTTTGATCTCGGTGTCCCAATAGGCGCCCTTCACGAGCCGCACCATCATTTTGCGCTCGAGGCTGCGAGCGAGATCGGCGACGTGGTCGATCACGTCGGAGGCGCGCTTCTGATAGGCCTGGATCGCGAGGCCAAAGCCGTTCCAGCCGGCCAGCGAGGGATCTCTGAATGCCGCCGATATCACGTCGAGCGACAATTCCAGCCGGTCCGCTTCCTCGGCATCAACGGTGAAATTCAGATCATGGGACTTGGCTTGTCGCGCGAGGTCGATCAGGCGCGGACCCAGTTCCGCCATCGCGCGTCTGCGGCTCACCGCTTCGAAGCGCGGATGCAAGGCCGACAGTTTCACCGAGATGCCGGGGCGGTCGGGCAGGGGGCGATCGTCGGCAGCGCGGCCGATCGCCTCGATCGCGCTTGCATAGGAATTGAAGTAGCGCACGGCATCCTCGGCGGTGCGCGCGCCTTCGCCGAGCATGTCGAAGGAATAACGTTCATGGCGCGATGAATGTGGCCGCGCGCGTGAAAGCGCGGCCTCGATGGTCTCGCCGAGCACGAAATGGTTGCCCATCAGCCGCATCGCCTGCCGGGTCGCCGCCCGTACCGCAGGCGCGCCCAGCCGCTTGGTGAGCCGCCCGATGGTGCCCTGCGGGGTCTCGCCGGGCTGGATCACGCGGGCCGACATGCCAAGCGCCCATGCCGAGGCATTGACCAGGAAGGCGCTCGATCGTGTCTCGTGGTGGACGAAATCGCCCTGGCCGAGCTTGTCCTCGATGAACTGGTCGGCGGTGCGGGCGTCCGGAACCCGCAGCAGCGCTTCCGCCAGCACCATCAATGCCAGCCCCTCCTTGGTCGATAGCGCGAACTCCCGCAGCATGTCTTCGACCCCGCCCAGCGGGTCGTCGTTGGCGCGGATGGCTTCGACCAGCCGCGCCGCGGTGCGATCGATGCGCGCCTCCTGCGCCGCATCCAGCCGCGCGGCCTGGAGCAGGTGGGTGGCCATGGCACGATCATCGGGCGCGTAGGGGGCGCTGAAGGGCGGAAGCTCGGAGGAGTGGATCGGCATGGGAATCTCTCGATTGGCGCCAGCTTACCTCCGGCAAAGCCGTAGTTCGATAGGGCTACGGCCGCCCCAGCTCGCACCGGCTCCTGCCGGTCGGCTGGCCCCGCGGAACCAACTGGCGCAAAGACGACACATCGGGGCGAATTCTGCAGCGTGATCCACAGATCGCGGGCTTGGATATTGGCAGTGCGAGAGCTCCGCGCTAATCCTCAAGCGCCCGTTGCTTGGAATAGCGCGATCATGAGAGACGGTCGGCCGATAATGGGAAGTCAGTTGGCGGGAAAGTTCGCTTCCGTCCTCGGCGTTATCGTCGCGGCGCTGCTTGGAGTCGTCCCGGCGAAGGCGATCGAGATGAGTGATGCGGTCGCTCAACTCTACACTTCGGTGTCGATCTATCCGCCGTCGGCCAATTCGATGACCGTCTGCTACGGCTTTGTCTGCCGCCGCCGCGAGATCCTGGAATTCACGGCCGCCGACCGCCGCGCGCTGACGCAGATCATGGCGGCGGGACGCGCCTCGGCGGCGGCCGAGCGCGCCGCGGTGCAGAAAGCGGTAGTCTGGTTCGACCGCCGCATGGGGCCGATCCTCGGCACCAGCAAACGCGTGGCGAAGGCGGATTTCCGCTATTTCGACGACAAGCACAATTACGATTGCTGGGACACCACCCGCAACACCACCAGCCTGTTGCTGGTGCTGCGGGAGTGGGGGCTCCTGAAGCATCATGCGATCGGCGATCCGCATTATCGCGGCAATACGCTGGTGTTGCAGACGCCGCACAACACGGCCGTGCTGGTCGAGCGCGCCACCAAGGTCGAGTGGGTCGTCGATCTCTGGCCGCGAGGCTATCTGCAGCCACCTGACGTGATGACGGTCCAGAAATGGGTCAAGGAAGATTGAGCGATCGGTTTTCAATACACGTATTGATTTCCGTGCATGTTGAAGCGGGTGCCCGCTCCGCCGAACGCTCACAGTTGCTTTAAAATTTTTTCAGCTCGACTCCCGGATCAGGTCCGAGAGCGTGCCGTTGCCGTCGCGCGTTGGCACTAGACCTTGAGATTCTCGGCCGAGGTCTTGCCGCGGTTGGCAATCTCTTCGTATTCGACGGACTGCCCTTCATTGAGTGTCGAAAGACCAGCTTTCTCAACTGCCGAAATATGAACGAAAACGTCCTTGCCGCCATTCGAGGGTTGGATAAACCCATATCCCTTGGTCGGGTTGAACCACTTCACCGTACCTTTAGCCATTCACGTCGTCTCCGCGGAATTAACAAAACAAAACGAGCCGCTGGTCCCCGCACATACCGGCGTGCCCGGAGAGCGAGGATACGCGGGTTGGGGCAGGCTGGGTAGCGCAAACGGAACGGTCGAATCGGCAAAAGTGTGCCAAATCGGAACTAATTTGGGCTTTTTCGTCGATTTCGCGTTGATTTGACCAGGCCGGGCCGCCGGGCGTGGCCTGCCGCTGCCTGCGATGGGGACGCGCGATGCCGCGTTGCGACAAGACTCCGGCCGCCTTGCGCGACCGGAGTTTGAGCCGAACCGACCGCGCCGGATCAGTAGCAGACGTTCACAGTCCGCCAGCGAAAGCCGTAGGGCGTCAGCACCCGGCGGGTCACGTAGCAATGGCCATAACCGCTGTCGACGAAGCCGATGCCAAAGCCATGGCCATGGCCCCAGTGGTGGTGATGCGGGTGCTTCGGCACGAACAGCGGGCTTGCCGAAGCGGCGCCGGGAGCCAGCGCCGCGGCGCTGAGCGAAGCGGCGGCAACGAGGGCGAGGGTCACTTTGCGAAACATGGCGGTTCTCCTTGACTATGCGCCTCGATCGTTTTCGTCGCGGCGCGGGTTGATCGTTTCAGTCTTACCCACCGCCAATCAGTCGCCTCCATGAACGAGCGGGTTCGAGCAAACGGCGCCCCGTTCGCCGACAATTTTCTGAACGATCATTCAGGTGTGAAAAACATCACACACGCTTTGAACCGCTATCAGCGTAGCGGTTTCAGGCTGCGACGCTTTGCTCTTCGTTAACCAGCGCGAGCAGCGTTCGCGCATCCGCGACCGTGCGCACGACCATCGGCTCGTTGCGTCCGCGGATCGCGACTTCCTGCTGTGGCAGGGCATCTGCATCGAGTCCCGCGGCGGTGCGAACTTCATCCGAGATGACGGCCTCGCAAACAAGGCTCTTGGTCATGTCCTGCAGGCGGGCCGCAACGTTGACGGGATCGCCCAGCGCAGTGAACACCATGTGATCGCGGTAGCCGATGTCGCCGACGATCACTTCGCCGCCATTGATGCCGATGCCGAAGCGAAGCGGCTCGGGCAGATCATGCTCGAGAAACCTGTTCAGTTCGTCGACATTGGCCGCGATCAGCGCCGCCGCCTTCAGCGCCTGGCGGCAGGCCTGCCGCGGGCCGGTCGCCAACCCGAACAGCGCGAGCATGCCGTCGCCGACGAACTGGTTCGGCCTGCCGCCGCTTTCGATCACCGCCTGCGATACGGCGCCGAGGAATCGGTTGACGATGAACACGGTGTCGAACGGCAGGCGTTTTTCGGCAAGCTTGGTCGAGCCGCGCATGTCCACGAACATGCTGACGAGATAGCGTTCCTGACCGATCCGCGTCGGATTCGACTCGTGGCCGTCGGCGGACATCGCATGCGGCAGGAACAACTGGAAGAACGAGAGATCGCAGGCCGGCCGTAACTGGCAGGCGAGGCGGATCGATGGATCCGAAGCGCCGACCCGGCCGAGCACGTAGGCCTCGCGCTGCGAAGGTTCGGGAAGGGCGCCGTGGTCGCCGATGATGCGGATGCGGCAGGTGGAGCACCGGGCGC
>DATCXE010000278.1:0-3603 GCA_036565985.1 Bradyrhizobium sp. | reverse complement strand
CGCCACCGGTGTCGGCCGCATGACGCAGCCCTGCGGCACGCCGGCGGTCTTGCAGTAAACCACCGCGGCCTGGGCTGACGTCGCGCCGCCCGGTGCGAACGACGCCACGGCGGAAAACACCGCCAGGGTCAGACCCGCGCTCAACCATCCTGATTTCTTCATGTCGTCTCTCCGATTGGCGTGCAGCCTTGCGATGTACCGATCGGTCACCGCAGCCGACGTGAGACGTACATGATGCAGAGCAGCGGTCCGCAACATCCCATGAAGATGGTGCGGCGAACTCAACCGCGGATTGCAGGCCAATATTCGACGCCATGAACATGGCATGGACCGCGAATGCAGCTTCGACGAGTTTCCGCGTGCTTGATCGCAACGTTCAAAATCTCGTCGAAAGGTTATCCATGAAGAAACCATTCCACGTCGCAGGCGCGCTTGTCGCACTGGTGCTGCCGCTCGCCACGGCGTCGCTGGCCTCGGCGCAATCCGGACCCAGCGTGCAGGAGCAGATGGCCTGCCGTTCGGACGCCAGTAAATTCTGCGCCGAACATGTCGGCAAGCCGCCGCAGATGAATGCCTGCCTGAAGGCGAACAAGGCGAGCCTGTCGGACGCCTGCCGGAAGGTGGTGGAATCGCGCGGCGGCTAGCACTGCCTATGGTGAGGATCGATCAATCCAGATCGAACAGCCTGATCCGGGGCGTTTCGGTCCTCACCCGTTCGACGGCGAAGGCCTGCCGGGGCTCGGTAATCTCGCGGACTTTCTCCTCGACCGCCTCCAGTTCCTGCTCGCGAGGCTGCCGGTAGCGGCGCTGCTCTTCAAAGCGCTGGCGGCGTTCGGCGCGCCGCTTTTCAACAGCCGCCCGCTTGATGTCGGCATCACGCGCACGCGCGAACGCTTCCTGTGGCGCGGCGGTCTTCTCCACGACGGCCTTTTCCCCTGCCTGCTCGGCCGGTTTCGCCGGTACAGACTGAACGGACCGCGGTGTATTGCTGGCGGTCTTCGCTTCAGCAGGCACCGATGCATTGGAGGCAGCGATCTGCTCAGGATTTGCCGGTGTCTGCGTTGCTGAAGTCCGCGCTACAGGCGTCTGCGATGCAAAGGTCTGCTGCGGTTCGGTCTGCGGAGGCGCTGCAGCCGGGCTGGTCGCAGCCGCAGTGATTCCTGCAATGCGGGGAACCGGCTCCGACGGAGCCGCCATCGTCGGTATCGGCGTCGCCGACATCCTGCGCTCCAGCTTGGAGACGCCCGGCTCATGCGGGTTGACGACATTCGCCGCCAGATATCCGCCGCCAAGTCCGGCAGCGACCGCGGCCACTACGGTTCCGACTCCCGCAAAATAGGCGGTTGATATGCGCATCGTCAGTCTCCTTCGTCCACGCGGGCAACGCATGGAATCAGGTGATGTTCCGACACGGAATGGAGCGAGGAGATTTGGAACCGGCGGCGATACGACCGCCGTCGTCGCCGATCAGATCATCGAGGCAACTTTTTCCAGCCCGATGATGCGGGCGAGCGAGCGTACTTCGCTCTTCTGGTCTTCACGCAACTGGAACAGCAGCGGCATCGCAGCCGACTTCAACTGCTGGACTTCCGCGGCCTCCGGATCGATCGGCACGCCGCTCGCATTCGGATTGGCCTGGCGGCCGGCATAGATCTTGCGGGCAACGGCGCGCAACGCAGTCTCCACCGGCGGCCAGTAGGATTCCTGCGCCGCGGACAATTTCAGCCGCTCCTTGATGCCGGCGATCTGGATGTCGCTCAGCAGCGCGTAGGTCTTTTGCGGCTGGGGCTTGTTGACGACCTTTGGCTGCTTGGCGGGCGCCGTGGCCTGCGTCGTCGCGGACGGCTCGGTAGGCGTCGCGATCTCCTTCGGCATGCCGAGATCGGCCGGCGAGGTGGACGCATAGGCGCGGCGCAGCGATTCGCTCAGCGCGGGATCGAGTTGTCGCGGTTCGGACGGCTGCTGCAGCGCATAGCCGACGACCGCGAGCCGGTCCTGCTTGACTTCCCGGTTCGAAACCGGGCCCTGGACGGCGGAAACGGAAGCGGATGCCAGTTCGAGGCGGGGAGTAGGAATGCTGTCGCGGCCGATAATCGCGGTCGCGGCGACGCCGACCAGGAGAAAACAGATCAGCGCTACGATGGTCATCGCTTTGGTCAAAAAGGTCTCCATTCCCGCCGACGTCTGGTGCCTTTCCCAAAAACTGGATGCTAAATAAGGCTTTACCATGCCGAAGGCGCCCTCCCCACCCCGAAAAAGCGAAAATAGCGTCCGGAAACGGCCCGGAATCAGGCCGCAGCCAGATCGTAGGCGTCCCTGATGTCGGAGACGATTTCGGACGCCTCCCACAGGGCGCCGGGCGCAACCGATTTCAGGCTGATGGTCCAATTGCCCTTGGGGGTCCGGGGCATGCTGACGATGTCGAATTCGACGTTGCGGCAAAGCGGGTGCCGGTCGAGCGCATTGGCCACCCGCCACCTGATTTCGTCGAGGGTCGCCGGGGTTTTGACGGAATATCGATCGAAATACATTTGGTGCCCCCCTGTTTGCGACCGCCCGGCCGTGGCGGCCAGCCATCCCCAGGGGCTATTGTTGGCGCCGATTTGGTTAACGGCGGGTTAAGCGCGGGTGGGCGAAGCAGACAGCGGGGCAGAACAGCGGGGCATGGCGGGATCGATCCCCGGGACGATCGCGGCACCGGCCGCCCGGCCGTCGGTCCGCCCCGCGCTGGTCACGGCCATCGCGATTTCAGCCGTCACGCTGTTGATTGCGACCTGGGAATCGCTGATGGCGGACTGGCCGTCCGGCTTCGTCCTGCTCGGCGTCCTGCCCCTGGCGGCGCTCGCGTTCTGCGGCTGCGCCCTGTGGTCCGTGACGCTGCTGCTTCGTGTCAGCGACGGCGGCGCGAAGTTCGCCCTACCGTTCCTGATCTATGCGCTGACGCTCGCCGTGCTCGTTTATGCGCCGCTGCAGCAGATCGCCTTGCAGCAAAACTTCCACTGGCACCGGCAGAATCGCGAGCGGATCGTGGCGCGGGTCGAGGCCGGCGAACTCAAGCCTAACGTGAGCCACAACAGGAACCTGATCGCGCTGGGAGACCGCGAGCCCAATGTATCCGCTGCTGGCAACGACATCGTCGTCGATGCGACCGACGAGGGCACCTATGTGCTGTTCCTGACCACGCGCGGACTGAAGCACTCCTTCACCGGCTTCCTGCACGTGCCGTCCGGCGGCGATCCCAAAAAATTCTTCGAGTTCGAGGACAAGCCGCCGAGCCAGTTCGTTCGCTACGATGAGCGCTGGTACTTCGTGGCGAACTAGGTTGGCTTCGCGCGCAACGAACCGCCGGCGACGGTGCCAAGCACGATGCCGCCGATGATCAGCGTCATCGCCAGGAACAGCGATGGGTCAAGCGGCTCGCCCAGAATCGCCGTCGCGCTCACGATACCGAGCAGCGGCGTGGCGAGCAGCCATAGCGACGTGGTGACGGCGGGTAGGCTGCGGTTCACCATCGTCATCGCCCAGTTGGCGAACGCAGTGCAAACGATACCGCTGAACAGCAGCAGGCCGACGAGGCGCCCGGTCCACGCGATCTGCGGCGGG
>DATCXE010000268.1:0-2157 GCA_036565985.1 Bradyrhizobium sp. | reverse complement strand
TACATCCGGCTCGAGCAGGGTCGTTCCGTCAGTCCTTCGGCCGGCACGATCGACGCGCTGGCGCGGGCGCTGCGGCTTTCCAGGGCCGAGCACCGGCATCTGCAGGAGCTGACGCAAACCACCGACCGCCGCGTCTTCGTCTGCGAAACCGTTCCACCGGCGGTCCGGCGGACGGTCGAACAGCTCAACCTGCCGGCCTATGTCACGGGCCGGCGCTGGGACATTCTCGCCTGGAACGCGGCCGCCGACGAGATCTTTGCATTCAGCCGGCTCGCCGAGGCCGATCGCAACAGCCTGCTCTCGGTGCTGACAAACCGCGCCACGCGGCGACTGTTCGGCGCGTCATGGGCGGAGGAGGCAAGGCGGATGGTGGCGCAATTCCGCGCGACGCACGATCTGTGGGCGGGCGATCCGGCCTTCCGCGATCTGCTGGCGCGGTTGCGGGAGGGGTGTCCTGAATTCGCTGGCTGGTGGGAGGCGCACGATGTCGGCGCCATGGCGGCGGGCCGGAAATCGCTGAGCCACACCAAGAAGGGGCGGCTGCGGCTGGAGTATGCGAGCTTCCAGGCCAACGACGATCCTGCGCTGAAACTCGTCATTTATACCGCGGTCTGATCCCGCCTGCGCTGCGCCATCAAAGAGCTGCGCCACTCAAACGCGCAGGCTGGTGCTTTTTTGTGCGGCGCCCACATCGGGTCACTTTAGATGAGCCGAAAAGCCGGTTGATATTGCTCGCCGAATGGCCTGCGCCAAGTTGGCATGAACTTTGAACTAATGCGGCTATCGATCGCCATCGATGACGGTCAGCCGCCCGCAGATGGGCTCCCCAAACTCGAAAACCTCCATCCAACCGAACGACGACGCATGTCGCGTCGCCGGGGATGTCGCAGGAATCTGAAAGGCAGACCATGCTCGAGAAGGTAATCAAGCAAAAACTGGTGGTCATCGGCAACGGCATGGCCGGCATCAGAACCGTCGAGGCGCTGCTCGAGCGCGCGCCGGATCTCTACGACATCACCGTTTTCGGCTCCGAGCCCTATGGAAACTACAACCGAATTCTGCTGTCGCCGGTGCTCGCCGGCGAGAAGTCCGTCGACGATATCATGCTCAACACCGTGCAATGGTACGACGACAACGACATCACGCTGCGCAAGGGCGAAACGGTCACGATGATCGACCGTCGCACCTGCGAGGTCGTCACCGAGGCCGGCGAGCGAGTGCCGTATGATCGGCTGCTGATCGCCACCGGCTCCAACCCGATCATGCTGCCGCTGCCGGGCAGGGATCTTCCCGGCGTGATCGGCTTCCGCGACATCCATGACGTCGAGCGCATGGTCGAAGCCTCGACCAGTCACCGCAATGCCGTGGTGATCGGCGGCGGCCTGCTTGGCCTGGAAGCCGCCAACGGCCTGATGAAGCGCGGCATGAACGTCACCGTCGTGCATCTGCTCGACACGCTGATGGAGCGCCAGCTCGATCCGGTCGCCGGGGGGCTGCTGCGCAAGTCGCTGGAAGAGCGCGGAATGGTGTTCCGCATGCCGGCGCAGACCGAGGCGATCCTGGGCGAAGACCGCGTCACCGGCGTGCGCTTTGGCGATGGTTCGGAACTTGCGGCCGATCTCGTCGTGATGGCGGTCGGTATCCGGCCCAATTTCGAACTCGCCAAAAAGGCGGGACTCCATTGCGAACGCGGCATCGTCGTCTCCGACACCATGCAGACCTATGACGGCCGCATCTACGCGGTCGGTGAGTGCGTGCAGCACCGCCGCCAGACCTATGGCCTGGTCGCGCCGCTGTTCGACCAGGCCAAGGTCTGCGCCAATCATCTCGCCATGAAGGGGTTTGCCACCTATGACGGCTCGGTGGTCTCGACCAAGCTGAAGGTGACCGGGATCGACTTGTTCTCCGCCGGCGATTTCGCGCCGGGGCCGGACAAGGAGGAGATCGTGCTGCAGGACGCCAACCGCGGCGTCTACAAGCGCATCATCCTGCGCGACAAGAAGATCGTCGGCGCCGTGCTTTACGGCGATACCATCGACGGCCCCTGGTACTTCCAGCATCTGCGCGACGGAACCGACGTGTCGGCGATGCGCGAACGGCTGGTGTTCGGCGCCGCCAATCTCGGCGACGGCGGTCACGCCGGCCAGAATTCGGTCG
>DATCXE010000261.1:0-5819 GCA_036565985.1 Bradyrhizobium sp. | reverse complement strand
TGTGCTCTGGGCGCCCTCATAGCGACCAACGACTGGACAGAACAAGACTTTCGCAGGCATCTGTGGGGCTGCAGGAATCGTTCTCCAGCCATAGCAGGCCAACCGGAACCGGATATGACCGAACCGCCGAAACGCTCCGATAGTATCACCGCACCGCTGCGGTATTCGGTGTTCCGGCGCATCTGGCTGGCGAGCCTGTTGTCCAACCTCGGGATCCTGATCCAGGGCGTCGGCGCGGCCTGGGCGATGACGCAGATGACGTCGTCCGCCAACAAGGTGGCGCTGGTTCAGACCGCGCTGATGCTGCCGATCATGCTGATCTCGATGCCGGCCGGCGCCATCGCCGACATGCACGACCGCCGCGTCGTGGCGATGGTCGCGCTGCTGATCGCACTGACGGGGGCGACCGCGCTGACCGCGCTGGCGTGGTTCAACCTGGTCAGCCCCAATATCCTCCTGCTGCTCTGCTTCGTCGTCGGCACCGGCATGGCGCTGATGGGGCCGGCCTGGCAGTCTTCGGTCAGTGAGCAGGTGCCGGCCGAAACCCTGCCGGCAGCCGTCGCGCTCAACGGCATCAGCTACAACATCGCACGCAGCTTCGGTCCCGCGATCGGCGGCATCATCGTTGCGACGTCGGGCGCAGTTGCCGCATTCGCCGTCAATGCGGTGCTGTACCTGCCGCTGCTGGTGGTGCTGTTCCTGTGGAACCGGGTCCACGAACCGTCGCGGCTGCCGCGCGAACGGCTCAACCGCGCGATGGTCTCCGGCGTGCGCTACATCACCAACTCGCCCGCGATCAAGATCGTGCTGACGCGCACGCTCGTCACCGGCATCATCGGCGGCTCGGTATCGGCGCTGATGCCGCTGATCGCGCGCGACCTGCTGCATGGCGGCGCGCAGACCTATGGCGTCATGCTGGGCGCCTTCGGCATGGGCGCCGTGATCGGCGCGCTGAACATCAGCACCGTCCGCAAGCAACTGAGCGGCGAGGCCGCGGTGCGCGCCTGCACGATCTCGCTGGCCGGCGCGATCGCCGCCGTCGCGCTGAGCACGAGCGCCATCCTGACGGCGATTGCCCTGGTGCTGGCGGGCGCGGTGTGGATGCTGGCGGTGGCGCTGTTCAATATCGGCGTGCAGCTCTCGGCGCCGCGCTGGGTCGCCGGCCGCTCGCTGGCCGCTTTCCAGGCTTCGATCGCCGGCGGCATCGCCATCGGAAGCTGGGGCTGGGGCCACCTCACCGACGTCGCCGGCGTCGAGATCGCACTGCTGGTCTCCGCAGGATTGATGCTGCTGTCGCCGCTGCTCGGGATCTGGCTGCGGATGCCGCCGGTCGGCGCGCGCTACGAGCCGGCCGCTGAAGCACTGGCCGATCCCGAAGTGAAGCTGTCGCTGACCGGGCGCAGCGGGCCGCTGGTGGTGGAGATCGAGTATCGCGTCGCGCAGGACAATGCGCGCGCTTTTCACAACGTCATGCAGGAAGTGCAGCTCAGCCGGCAGCGCAACGGCGCCTATGGCTGGTCGATCGCGCGCGACATCGCCGACCCGGAATTGTGGACCGAGCGCTATCACTGCCCGACCTGGCTGGACTATCTGCGCCAGCGCAGCCGCGCGACCCAGTCCGAGCGCGCCCTGCACCAGCGCGCGATCGATTTTCATCTGGGACCCGAACCGATCCGCGTCCGCCGCATGCTGGAACGGCCGTTCGGCTCGGTGCGCTGGAAGGAAGACACCCCCGACCGCGCTGCGAACGAGGTCTTGCCGGTGGTCGCAACGGCTGCGGGCAGCAGCACGTAATCGCGGCGCCGTTAACCAGCTTTGCGGCCTGGCAGACCCTGCGGCAGGGCGCCGCAGGCTTAACCCTGCATTGGTATAACGTATCCTTGCCAACACTCGGGCGCGGCCTCTAGAGTTCGCCCCAATCAATCACGGCCGGCCAACAAGGATCGGCTCAACCGGGAGGATACTCATGACCAAACCCACCAAGGGCAGGACTTCGAGCCGTCGCAACTTCCTGAAAGTTGCCGCGGCGGGCGCTGCGGCCTCCGTCGCCGCGCCGAACATTGCGAGCGCGCAGGGCCCGATCAGCATGCGCTGGCAGAGCACCTGGCCGGCCAAGGACATCTTCCACGAATACGCCATCGACTACGCCAAGAAGGTCAACGACATGACCGGCGGCGATCTGAAGATCGAGGTGCTTCCGGCCGGCGCGGTCGTTCCCGCCTTCGGCCTCCTGGATGCGGTGTCAAAGGGCACGCTCGACGGCGGCCATGGCGTGCTGGTCTATCACTACGGCAAGCAGAACGCGCTGGCGCTGTGGGGTTCGGGCCCGGGCTATGCGATGGACGCCAACATGCTGCTCGCCTGGCACAAATACGGTGGCGGCAAGGAGCTTCTGGAAAAGCTGTACGCCTCGATCGGCGCCAACGTCGTCTCGTTCCCGTATGGTCCGATGCCGACACAGCCGCTCGGATGGTTCAAGAAGCCGGTGACCAAGGCGGAGGATCTCCAGGGCGTCAAGTTCCGCACCGTCGGCATCTCGATCGACGTGTTCACCGGCCTCGGCGCCGCCGTCAACGCGCTGCCGGGCGGCGAGATCGTTTCGGCGATGGACCGCGGCCTGCTCGATGCGGCCGAATTCAACAACGCGTCGTCGGATCGCATCCTCGGCTTTGCGGACGTTTCCAAGGTCTGCATGCTGCAGAGCTACCACCAGAACGCCGAGCAGTTCGAGATCATGTTCAACAAGACCAAGTACGATGCGCTGCCCGAAAAGATGAAGGCGATCATCGCGGTCGCCACCGAGGCGGCCGGTCAGGACATGGCATGGAAGGCGATCGACCGCTATTCCAAGGACTATGAGGAGCTGCAGACCAAGGACAAGGTCAAGTTCTACAAGACGCCGGATTCGGTCCTGCAGAAGCAGCTCGATATCTACGACCAGGTCGTCGAGAAGAAGTCGGCGGACAACCCGCTGTTCAAGGAAATCGTTGCCTCGCAAATGGCCTTCGCCAAGCGGGCGACGCAGTGGGAGCAGGATACCGTAGTGAACCGCCGCATGGCCTATAACCACTACTTCGGCCCCAACGCCAAGAAGAAGACCTGACAGCGATAATTCGCGCGAACAATGCATCATCCGGGATAGCCATCCCGGATGATGCTTCCTATTGTCGGCAACCCTGATCCGACAAGCGACTCAAGGCGGCCCGAATTCCCATGAACGCGCAGCGTTTTCTGCATACGATCGACGGCGTCAGCACCTGGTTCGGCAAGGCCGCCGCGTGGCTGATTATCGGGCTGATGCTGCTGGTCTGCGCCGAGGTCTTCAAGCGCTACATCCTCAACATGCCGACGGCGTGGATCTTCGACGCCTCCAACATGCTGTACGGCACGCTGTTCATGATCGCCGGCGCCTACACGCTGGCGCAGAACGCCCATGTCCGCGGCGACTTCCTCTACTCTTCGATGAAGCCTCGCACGCAGGCCCTGCTCGACATCGTGCTGTACATCGTGTTCTTCCTGCCCGGCATCGCGGCGCTGGTCTATGCCGGCTGGGACTACGCTTTGGATTCATACCGCATCAACGAGCACTCGAACGTCACCGCCGACGGGCCGCCGGTCTACCATTTCAAATTCATGATTCCGCTGGCGGGCGCGCTGCTGCTGATGCAGGGCGCCGCTGAAATCATGCGCTGCGTGATCTGTCTCCGGACCGGAGTCTGGCCGAGCCGGCTCAAGGACGTCAACGAGATCGACGTGGTCGAGGAGCAGCTGGCGCACAGCGAGTACGTCGACGAGGAGTCGCGCAAGGCTGCAATCGCGCATGCGCAGGAGATCGAGGAAAGCGCGCGGCAGCGCGGCATGGGCGGAGACCTGCAGCGATGAGCGATCCGGCACTCGGACTACTGATGCTGGGACTCATCGTGGTCGTGATCATGATGGGTTTCCCCACGGCGTTCACGCTGATGGGGCTCGGCATGTTCTTCGGCTTCTTCGCCTATCACCGCGGCGGCGAGGCCTGGTCCGACAACCACATCTTCGACCTGATGGTCCAGCGCACCTATGGCGCCATGACCAACGACGTCCTGATCTCTATCCCGCTGTTCGTGCTCATGGGATACGTGATGGAGCGCGGCGCGCTGGTCGACAAGATGTTCTATTCGATCCAGCTCGCGTTCCGCCGCGTTCCCGCATCGCTCGCGGTCGCAACCCTGATCGTGTGCACCTTCTGGGGCATCGCCTCGGGGCTGGTCGGCGCGGTCGTGGTGCTGATGGGCGTCATCGCCTTCAACCCGATGCTGAAGGCCGGCTATGACGTCAAGCTCGCCTCCGGCGTCATCACAGCCGGCGGCACGCTCGGTATCCTGATCCCGCCCTCGGTGATGATCATCGTCTATGCGGCGGTCGCCGGGCAGTCGGTGGTGAAGCTCTACGCAGCAGCGATGTTTCCGGGCTTCTTCCTGGCGCTGCTGTATCTCGTCTATATCATCGGCTGGGCGCTGCTGAATCCGAAGATCGCGCCAAAGCTTCCCGAGAGCGAGACCCGCGTTCCGGTCCGGCCATGGGTGGCCGAACTGGCGCAGGCCTATTCGCCCAGAATGCTGCCGGCGCTGCTTGGCGCGGTGCTTGCCCCGGCAAAGGCCCAGAGCATCAGCGCGGACGGCGCGCGCCTCGGCTATGCAGCGCTTTTGAAGAATCTCGGCTTCGCGCTGGTGCCGCTGGCGCTGACGCTGGCCACGCTGTGGGCGACATGGTGGTATGTCGTCATTCACCAGCAGCCGGACGCTCCGATGCCGCCACCGGCATCATCGATACAGCAGAAGGTCGACGACGCGCCGCAGCCGCTGGGCGCCGGAGCCTCCTCGCAGCCGGCGGAAGAAAAGCTGGAAGAACTCGGCGGCGGCAGGTCGGGTGCCGCGACCCGCAACGAGCCTGAACAGTTGCAGCAGATGGGCAGTTCGGAACTGCGCGGTCAGATCACCACGGCGCCTGCCGAAGCCGGGCCGCCGTCGGCGTTCTATACTTATTTCGCGTTCGTCGCCGCGATCTTCGGCCTGGTGCTCCTCTATTACTACTGGACCATGGGGGCCGAGCAATTCGAGGTGCTAAGGCTCCTGATCGCATCGGTGATGCCGCTCGGCATCCTCACCGTGATCGTGCTGGCCGTGATTTTGCTCGGCATCACCACGGCAACGGAATCGGCCGCGGTCGGCGCCGCCGGTGCTTTCCTGCTCGCCTTCCAGGCCCGGACGCTGGATTGGAAACGCACCAAGGAAGCGGTGTTCCTGACCGCAAAGACCACCTCGATGGTGTGCTGGCTGTTCGTCGGCTCGGCGCTGTTCTCGGCGGTGTTCGCGATCCTCGGCGGTCAGGCGCTGCTCGAGAACTGGGTGCTGTCGCTCAACATGTCGCCGGTTCAGTTCATGATCCTGTCGCAGGCGATCATCTTCCTGCTGGGCTGGCCGCTGGAATGGACCGAGATCATCGTGATCTTCGTGCCGATCTTCCTGCCGATGCTCAAGCACTTCGGCATCGATCCGATCCTGTGGGGTGTGCTGGTGTTCGTGAACCTGCAGGCAGCCTTCCTGTCGCCGCCGGTGGCGATGTCGGCGTTCTACCTGAAGGGCGTGGCCCCGAAGCATGTCACGCTCAACCAGATCTTCGCCGGCATGATGCCCTACATGCTCATCGTCATCATCTGCATGGTGCTGATGTATATGTGGCCCGGCATGACGCTGTGGCTGCCGAAATTCCTCTACGGAAACTGACGCTCCGGGCTCTCGCGCTCGGTGCGGGGCTTGGAATGTCCGGCGTGGTGCAAT
>DATCXE010000354.1:0-3619 GCA_036565985.1 Bradyrhizobium sp. | reverse complement strand
AAGGCGGGCCTCGCAGAGGTCGTCTCCTCGCTCGAACGCGACGGCCGCCCCGTTTTCCGCGACCTGCGCTGGGGCGTCTATGTCGTGCTGGAAGCGCCGAACGATTATGCCGCCGACTGCTTCAAGCAGTATGGGCTGAAGACCGATGCGTCGGGCCGCTATGCGGCGATGTACAAGCCGTATCATCTGATCGGGCTCGAGCTGAACATTTCGGTCCTGTCGGCGGCGCTGCGCAACGAGCCGACCGGGCAGCCCTATGATTTTCGCGGCGACGTCGCCGCGGTAGCGAAGCGCGACCTGCGCGCCGGCGAGATGCTCGATGGCGAAGGCGGCTACACGGTGTGGGGCAAGCTGATGCCCGCCTCGAAAAGCCTCGCCGCAGGCGCGCTGCCGATCGGACTTGCCCATCGCGTCAAGCTGAAGAACGACATCGCCCACGGCGCGGTAGTTCGCTGGAACGACGTCGAGGTCGACGCCAACAGCGACACCATCAAGACGCGCAAGGCGATGGAGGCGGCTTTCGCGGCCGCGCAATAAAAGCAGCGTCTACTATGGCAGCAACCGGCTCGCCTTCGCATGGGTGAACCATTTGCGGAACATCGCCTCGGTATCCATCATCTCGGTGAAGCCGGCCTGGTTGATCTTCACGGTGGAGACGATCGACGGCGGCCCCGACTGCGTCTGGCCGTAACGCATGCTGTAATCGGCGTACTGGAACGAGAGCCCGACGAACTCCTCCAGGCCGGGTGAAACCAGATCGCGCTTGCGGCGCAGCTCGTCCCACGGCGCGATCCATTTCGGATATTCCTGCGCCATCGAGAGCGGCGCTGGTTTTCCCGGCTTCATTTCAAGCGCATCGGCAATCGCCGGCCAGACATTCTCCCAGGTGAATACATCGCCATTGGTGACGTTGAAGGCCTCGTTGCGCGCCGCGGCTGTTTCGCCCGACCAGGCGATGGCGCGCGCGAGCAGATCGACGTCGACCGCCTGCGATACCCGCGCCGCACCGCCCGGATAATCCAGCGCGCGGCCCTGCTCGCGCAGCATGGCCGCATAGACGCCGAGCGGCGGGATCAGATCCATGGCGCCGCCCATCGCTTCGCCGACGATCAGCACCGGGCGAAGAATGCTCCAGTGCCACGCCTTGCCCTGCTGCAGTTCGCGCAGGAAATTCTCCTGCGCCCAGTAGAAATTCGGCTGCTCGTACATTTCCGATCGGCCCTCGCGCGCCGGCACCGTGAGCGGGCGAACGTGAACGCCGTAGGCCTTGGTCCCCTGCAGCAGCGCCACATGGCGGAGCCCCGGTGCAACCGGTTCGAGCGCCGACATTAGATTGCGCAGCATCAGGTCGTTGGTTCGAATCTGGTTTGGATCGCGCCAGCCGTCGACCAGGTTCGGCGCTTCATAGAGCGCGGCATAGACCAAATGGGTTGTATCTTTCATCTCTGTTGCGGTATGCGTGCATTGGGCCAAATCGGTCAGGTCGATCGGGACGTGGCGGGCGCCATACAGTTCGCGCGGCTTGCGCCGCGATAGCGCGATTACTTCGCAGCCACCGGCTTGGCCGAAGTGCCGCAATGCGGCATTGCCGACCAAGCCTGTCGCACCCGCCACCACCACTTTTTTCTCAGTCATTGGATAACTCCGGCGCCGAATTGGCCCTTTCACTAGCAGATGGCGGATGCCCGGTCAGCGCGCGACCTCATGCTTTCGTCGGATCGAATATGTCGTCCCGCCCACTATTCGGGCAGCTCTTCGCAACTGCGGTGGAACTACGGCCCTTGATTATCGATCACCAATTCGTCATCCTGCCGTGAGGTCCATAGAGCCGGGAATTGCATATCGAAGACCAAGAGCCTTGGTTTGAGGGCCGATATTTCAAACAGTCCAGCACCGACCAGCGGAAGAACAAGGCGGCACAAGACCGTTGTCCCTTGGTCGGGTATCAGCAAAAACGGAGGGGAAGCAGAAATGAAGCGTCGTGATTTTCTCAAAGTCGGTGGCGTCGGTCTTGCCACGACTGCTGTCGCAGCTCCTGCGATCGCGCAATCGAACCCTGAAATCAAGTGGCGACTCGCGGCAAGCTGGCCGAAGGCACTCGACACGCTCTACGGCGGCTGCGAACATTTCTCCAAGCGCGTCGCCGAAATCACCGACAACAAATTCCAGATTCAATCGTTTGCCGCCGGCGAAATCGTGCCGGGCCTGCAGGTGCTCGACGCCGTTTCGAACGGCACCGTCGAGATGGGCAACACGGCGCTTTACTACTATTGGGGCAAGAATCCCGCCTTCACTTTCGGCACCTCGCTGCCGTTCGGGCTCAACACACGCGCGCACATCGCGTGGCTGCGGTTCGGCGGCGGCATGGACATGCTGAACGACCTCCTCAAGGAATATAAATGCTTCGGCGTTCCGACAGGAAGCACCGGGGCCCAGATGGGCGGCTGGTTCCGGAAGGAGATCAAGTCCATCGATGATTTCAGGGGCCTGAAATTCCGCGTCGGCGGTTTCGCCGGCACGATCATCTCCAAGGTCGGCGGCGTGCCGCAACAGATCGCGGGCGGCGACATCTATCCGGCGCTCGAAAAGGGCACCATCGATGCCGCCGAGTGGGTCGGCCCCTACGACGACGAGAAGCTCGGCTTCGTCAAGGTCGCCAAGTACTATTACTATCCGGGCTGGTGGGAGGGCACCGGCCAGGGCCACAACATCATGAACATGGACAAGTGGCACTCACTGCCGAAGCACTATCAGGCGGCGATCGAAACCGCGTCCTACGACACGTTCACCTGGGTGACCGGCAAGTACGACTACGTCAACGCCGCGGCGTTGAAGCGACTGCTGGTGGCGGGCGCGATCCTCAAGCCGTTCCCGCAGGAAGTGCTGGAAGCCTGCTACAATGCGGCGAACGAGATCTACGCGGATCTGTCCAAGTCCAATCCGCACTTCGCCAAGATGTACTCGAGCCTGACCGCCTTCCGCGCCGAATCGGTGGCGTGGATGCAGGTGGCCGAATTGGGCTACGACAGCTTCATGATGCGGATGCGCACCCGCACCTGACCGCTGCAACTGACAAAAAAAGCCCCGGAGATTTCTCCGGGGCTTTTTCACTGACCGCTTCGAGCGACCTTATTGCTCGCCTTCACCGAGCACGGCGGCGAGCTTGTCGTAATACCTGGCGACGAGTTCGACGTTGCCCTTGTTCTCGATCGCCGGCGGCGGCGACTTCAGCGCCTCGTTGAGTTCGGCGAGCACTTCCTTCTTGTCCTTGGCCGACATCTTCTTGTCGGCCTGGACCTGCGCAATCTGCGCCTTGGCGACTGTTTCAGGGCCGACATACTTCTTGGTGGCGGGATCGAAGCCGCCGAGTACCAGGCTGATATTGTCGACCACGGTGTTGTACTCGTCGTAGCCGGCAAAGCCGTTCTTCTTGACGACGGCGTCGAGCTGCGCGTCGACTTTCGGGTCCGGCTTGGCGTCGTCCGGGAGCTTGTCGACGATCGCATCGACCTCCTTTTGCGCCGCGAGCACGCCCTCGATCTGCTTCTCGGTCAACGCGATCTGCTTGATCGCGGGAGCTTCTTCCGCCTGGGCTGGCGCAGCCTGGGCTGGCGCGGCC
>DATCXE010000212.1:0-7687 GCA_036565985.1 Bradyrhizobium sp. | reverse complement strand
TGCCACGACGCCCGCGGCGTCGAAAACCGCCGTTCAGGCAAAAAACCCCGCTGTCGCAAAGGAAGGCGCCACGGCCACCGGCGATCAGGACAATGCGGCCGGCACAACGGACACCTCCGCCGCCGCGACGACAGATGCAGGCAACGCCTCTGCCTCCGCCACACCGCAGACCGAAGCCGCAGGCAAGCCGAAAGGCGAGAACGCCAAGGCGGAGGCCGTGAAGGCCGACGCATCGGGCAATAACGCCACTCTCTCGGCAGCGCCCGCCAATGCGCATTCGGCTATCGCGGATGCCGGGCAAACACCGATCAACGCTTCCGGCAACACACCTCATGCTGCCGGCGCGATCCAGACGCAGCATCTATCCGGCTCGACCGCGTCAGCCCCCGCGGCGCAACTCACCGCCACTGCAGCCTCGGGCGCGGCAGTGCCGCTGAGCGGGCTTGCGATGGAGATCGCCGCGTCCGCCAACAGCGGCAAGACCCGCTTCGAAATCCGGCTCGATCCGGCAGAACTCGGCCGCATCGATGTCCGCATCGATATCGATCGCCACGGCCAGATGACGTCGCACCTGACAGTCGAACGTCCGGAGACGCTGCAGATGCTGCGTCAGGACGCCAACCAGTTGCAGCGCGCACTCGACAATGCCGGACTCTCGACCGGCAATAACGGGCTGCAATTCAGCCTGCGCGATCAATCCTCGCAGGGCCAGAACGATGGCGGCCAGTCCAATCCGAACGCCCATCGCGTTGTCGTCAGCGAAGAAGACAGCGTTCCTTCCGTCGTCGCCGGCCGCGGTTATGGCCGCATGCTCGGTTCGAGCGGCGGCGTTGACATCAGAATTTGAGGAGAGACCGCCATGGCAGTCGATGCAACCATGCCCCCGCCGGTCGTCTCGGCGCCCGGGACCGGCACCGCGACGAGCAACAACACCGCGTCCGAGAAGACGACGGGAATTGCGGATAATTTCCAGACCTTCCTGACGCTGCTCACCACGCAGCTCCAGCACCAGAATCCGATGGATCCGCTCGACACCAACCAGTTCACCCAGCAACTCGTGCAGTTTGCCGGCATCGAGCAGCAGCTCAAGTCGAACGAACAATTGAAGGCGCTGGTGGAGATCGAAAAGAGTACGCAGGCGACGAACGCGCTGATCTATGTCGGCAACACCGTTGCCGTTGACGGCAGCAAGGCGCAGTTCGACAAATCTGCCACCTGGAATTTCAAGTCGGACAAGGACACCACGGCGACGATCACGATCACCAATGCGGCGGGACAGACCGCCTATTCGGGCTCCTATACGCTGAAACAGGGCGGGTCCAGTTTCGTCTGGGACGGCAGGGGTAATGACGGCGTGCAATGGCCGGCCGGCACCTACACCCTGACCGCGACCGGCAAGGACAGCACCGGCAACAACGTGGCGATCTCCACCGAGGTCCAGGGAATCGTCGATTCAGTCGATCTCAGCGCTTCCCCGCCGCTGCTTTCGATTGGTGGGACGAGCTACACCACCGACAAGATCAAGCGCGTGGTCCGTCCGAGCACCTCCACTTAGCGGACGAGGCCCCCAACCATTCCCGGCCCGGGATCTTTGGGGATGACCGCCACGGCGTTCACCCCGGCAGAAGCCGGGTCATGGAACTTTTAGGTCAAATTTCAAGGAGATTCGCATTGAACGGTTGTGCTTAGGCAAATTTTAAGCCGAGGCGCGTAGGTTGTCATAGTGAGTTCAGTGGTTGAGAGTTTGTGAGTACGCCATGACAGAACCCCATCGCCCGAGGGTAAAATACGTCATCGGGCCTGACGGCAGTCCGTTAACAATTGCTGACCTGCCCGCGCCCGGCACCAAACGTTGGGTGATCCGCCGCAAGGCAGAAGTCGTAGCCGCGGTCCGCGGCGGCCTGCTTTCCCTCGAGGAAGCATGCAGCCGTTATACGCTGACGGTGGACGAATTCCTGTCCTGGCAGTTTTCCATCGATCAGCATGGCCTGGCCGGTCTGCGGACCACCCGGATCCAGCAGTATCGCCAGTAAACTCTCCGTAAACCAACGGCATTTGACGAAAACCGGCTTCGTTCTGCGAAGCCGGTCTTTTTCATGCCCGAACTATTAACGCCGGCTTTAACGGTCGTTAACCATATAGAAACCATCCCCTAGGCAATAATTGCCCAGTCGGTCCCTGGGGCCGAATCCCTGGGGGCGGTTGGTGCAAAGTCTCGTTGCTTTCCTGAGAGGACTGGGCGCCTCGCGGTTGATGGCCATGGTCGCGGTAACAACCGCGCTGCTCGGCTTTTTCGCCTTCGTCATCATGCGCGTCACCACGCCCCAGATGACTACGCTGTTCACCGACCTCAGCGCCGAAGATTCCTCAAGCATCATCAAGGACCTGGAACGCCAGGCGATTCCCTTCGAGCTGCGCAATGAAGGCGCCGTCATCATGGTGCCGAAGGACAAGGTCACGCGGCTGCGGATGAAGCTCGCCGAAGCCAACCTGCCCAAGGGCGGCGGCGTCGGCTACGAGATCTTCGACAAATCCGACGCGCTCGGGACCACGAGCTTCGTCCAGAACATCAATCATCTGCGCGCGCTGGAGGGCGAGCTCGCCCGCACCATCCGCGCCATCGACCGCATCCAGGCCGCCCGCGTCCATCTGGTGCTGCCGGAACGGCCGCTGTTTGCGCGGGAGACGCCGGAGCCGTCGGCCTCGATCGTGGTGCGCGTGCGCGGCAGCCTCGAACCCCAGCAGATCCGCGCCATCCGCCACGTGGTGGCGTCCGCCGTCAACGGCCTCAAGCCGCAGCGCGTATCGATCGTCGACGAGGCCGGCCGGCTGTTGGCCGACGGCGCCACCAAGGATGCCGAACTCGCCGTCGGCGACGAGCGCCGCACCGCTTTCGAGAAGCGGATGCGCAACGAGGTCGAGGCGATCGTCTCCTCGGTGGTCGGCCAGGGCCGCGCCCGCGTCCAGCTCACCGCCGATTTCGATTACAACAAGGTCACCCAGACCTCTGACAAGTTCGATCCCGAAGGGCGGGTGCTGCGCTCCAGCCAGACCCGCGAAGAGTCAGCGGCGACCGCCGAGAACAACGGCCAGGTCACGGTCAACAACGAGCTTCCCGGCAACCAGGCCAGCGGCGGGACCGCGGCCCGCGACCAGAGCAAGAAGAGCGAAGAGACCAACAACTACGAAATTTCCCGCGTCACCAAGACCGAGGTCACCGAGGCCGGACGCGTCAACCGGATCTCGGTCGCGGTGCTGGTCGACGGCGCCTATTCCAAGAACGAAAAAGGCGAGATGGTCTACCAGGACCGCAGCAAGGAACAGCTCGACCGCATCGCCACCCTGGTGCGCTCGGCGATCGGCTTCGACCAGAAGCGCGGCGACCAGGTCGAGGTCGTCAACCTCCGCTTTGCCGAAGCGCCTTCCGTTCCCCCGGTCGTCGAACCGGGCGGCCTGCTCGGCATGCTGCAATTCACCAAGGATGACGTCATGTACGTCATCGAACTCGGTGTCATGATGCTGCTCGGCCTCGTGGTGCTGTTCATGGTGATCCGGCCGCTGGTCAAGCGCATCCTGGCCTCCGAAGTGGTTCCGACCCTGACGGAGAGCACACTGCCCGCGCTGGCAGATGGCAGCGCACAGGAAGGAGGGTCCGGCACGGCCCTGATTCCTGGCACCAGCGCCGCCTCCCAGTTGATCGACGTCGCCCAGGTCCAGGGCCAGGTCCACGCGCAGGCCGTGCACCGGGTCGGCGAACTGGCCGAACGAAATCCCAACGAGACCGCCTCCATTGTTCGTCAATGGCTGAACGAACCCGCCGAGAGCTGACATGGCCGTACCGCAAAACAGCAACGCCAACGACATCACGACCGTCATCTCGGCGCTGGCGAGCCGTCAGAGCGGACGGCCGAAGAGCAAGCCGCTCAGCGGCCCGAAGCGCGCCGCCATCCTGATGCTGGCGCTGGGCGAGCAATATGGCGGCAAGGTCTGGGCGCAGCTCGACGACGACGAGGTACGCGAACTGTCGATTCACATGTCGACGCTCGGCACCGTCGAGGCCGACGTGGTCGAGGACCTGATGCTCGAATTCGTCTCCCGCATGTCTGCCTCCGGCGCGCTGATGGGCACCTTCGACGCCACCGAACGGCTGTTGCAGCAATATCTGCCGTCCGACCGAGTCACCGGCATCATGGACGAAATTCGCGGTCCCGCCGGCCGCAACATGTGGGAGAAGCTCTCCAACGTCCAGGAAGAGGTGCTCGCCAACTACCTCAAGAACGAATACCCGCAGACCATTGCGGTGGTGCTGTCGAAGCTCAAGCCGGAGCACGCCGCTCGCGTCCTGGCGATCCTGCCCGAGGATCTCGCGCTCGACGTGGTCGGCCGCATGCTGAAGATGGAGGCGGTGCAGAAGGAAGTCATCGAGCGCGTCGAGCAGACGCTGCGCACTGAATTCATGTCCAACCTGTCGCAGACCCGCCGCCGCGACGCCCACGAAGTGATGGCCGAAATCTTCAACAATTTCGACCGCCAGACCGAGACCCGCTTCATCACCTCGCTGGAAGAGGAAAACCGCGAATCCGCCGAGCGCATCAAGGCGCTGATGTTCACCTTCGACGACCTCATCAAGCTCGACTCCGCCTCGGCCCAGACGCTGATGCGCAATATCGACAAGGACAAGCTCGGCATCGCGCTGAAGAGCGCCAACGAGGAGGTGCGCAGCTTCTTCCTCGGCAACATGTCGTCGCGCGCCGGCAAGATGCTGATGGATGACATGGCGGCGATGGGACCGGTGCGGCTGCGCGACGTCGACGAGGCGCAGGCCCTGCTCGTCAACCTCGCCAAGGACATGGCCGCAAAGGGTGAGATCACGCTGACCAAGAACCGCGCCGACGACGAGCTGGTGTACTGATGGCCGCACCCGCGAAATTCCTGTTCGACACCGACTTCGCAGCGCCGGACAAGGCGCGCGAGCGCGCTGCCACCGCGGCCGAGATCGCGGAAATGGTCGCAGAAGCAGAGGCGCGCGCCTATCGCGCCGGCTACGAGGCCGGGCAGCGCGAGGCCAAGGCGGAAAGCGACCGCCGCTCGGCGCTGGCGCTGGAGGAGATCGGCATCGCCATCAAGGCGATCGCCGCGCGTTTCTCCGGCATCGAGGCGAGGATGGAAACCGAGGCCGTCGATGTCGCGGTCGCGGTGGCACGCAAGCTGTGCAGCGAACTGATTTCCCGCGAGCCGCTCGGCGAGATTACGGCGCTCATCAGCGACTGCTTCTCCCATCTGGTCGCGACCCCGCACCTCGTGGTCCGCATCAACGACCAGCTCTATGAGGCCGCCCGCGCCAACATCGAGCGGCAGGCGACGCAGAGCGGCTTTGAAGGACGGTTGGTGATCTTGGCCGAGCCGGGAATTGCGACCGGTGACTGCCGGATCGAATGGGCCGATGGCGGCGTGGTGCTGGAACGTGCGGCCGTGGAAGCGAAAATCAGCGAACTTGTCGGGCGCTATCTGGCGTCCCGCGATCAGGCCGGAGCGTAGGCCATGAGGACTGAACCATGAGTGACACCGACGCACAGGTACCGCTTCCCGACCTCAACGCGGCCGACGCGCCGCCGGTCGATGATCTCGCCTACAACGAGGACGAACAGGCATCGCGCATCGCGGCCGACCTCGAGGCCGTATTCGACGTGCCGGTGCAGGTTTCGGCCGTTCTCGGGCGCTCCAAGATGGACGTCGGCGAACTGCTGAAGCTCGGGCCCGGCACGGTGCTGGAACTCGACCGCCGCGTCGGCGAGGCCATCGACATCTACGTCAACAACCGCCTGGTGGCGCGTGGCGAAGTGGTGCTGGTGGAAGACAAGCTCGGCGTCACCATGACGGAAATCATCAAGGCCGAACGCGGCTAGCATTTTGGCGATACGCGCCCGCAAGGCGCGAACAGACGGACAGGAGATACACATGCGGCTTCTCATCGTTGGCACATTGAAGGGCCAGCTCACGACCGCCACCAAGATCGCGATGGACAACGGCGCTTCGGTAACCCACGCCGAAGGCATCGAACAGGCGATGTCCGTGCTGCGCGGCGGCAAGGGCGCCGACTTGCTGCTGGTCGATGTCTTCCTCGACATTCGCGACCTGGTGATGCGGCTCGAGGCCGAACACATCCATGTGCCGATCGTCGCCTGCGGCATTTCCAACGACGCCCGCGCCGCGGTCGCCGCGATCCACGCCGGCGCCAAGGAATACATCCCGCTGCCGCCCGATCCGGAACTGATCGCAGCCGTGCTTGCCGCCGTCGCCAATGATTCGCGCGACCTCGTCTATCGTGACGAAGCCATGGGCAAGGTGATCAAGCTGGCGCAGCAGATCGCGGGCTCCGACGCTTCGGTCATGATTACCGGCGAGTCCGGCACCGGCAAGGAAGTGCTGGCGCGCTATGTCCACACCCGCTCCAACCGCGCCAAGCGGCCGTTCATCTCGATCAACTGCGCGGCGATCCCCGAGCATCTCCTTGAGTCCGAGTTGTTCGGCCACGAGAAGGGCGCGTTCACCGGCGCAGTGGCGCGGCGGATCGGCAAGTTCGAGGAGGCCACCGGCGGCACGCTCTTGCTGGACGAAATCTCCGAGATGGACGTGCGACTGCAATCGAAGCTGCTGCGCGCGATCCAGGAGCGCGTGATCGACCGCGTCGGCGGCACCAAACCGGTACCGGTCGACATCCGCATCATCGCCACCTCGAACCGCAACCTCTCCGAGGCCGTGCGCGCCGGCACTTTCCGCGAGGACCTGCTGTTTCGTCTCAACGTCGTCAACCTGAAGATCCCGCCGCTGCGGGATCGTCCAGCCGACATCCTCGAACTGGCGCAGCACTTCGCCAAGAAATATGCCGACGCCAACGGCGTGCCGCTGCGCCCGGTCTCCGCCGATGCACGGCGGGTGCTGACTTCAAACCGCTGGCAAGGCAACGTGCGCGAACTGGAAAACACTATCCACCGCTCGGTGCTGATGGCCCAGGGCGACGAGATCGGTCCCGACGCGATCCTGACGCCCGACGGCGACCGCCTCGACCTCGCCAAAACCGCGCCCGCGGTCGCGCACGCCACCTTCGCCGCCGAACAGGTCACGCGCGCCCTGGTCGGCCGCACGGTCGCCGATGTCGAGCGCGACCTGATCCTCGAGACTCTCAAGCACTGCCTCGGCAACCGGACCCACGCCGCCAACATTCTCGGCATCTCGATCCGCACGCTGCGCAACAAGCTGAATGAATATGCCGACGGCGGAATACCGATCACGCCGGCCGGATCGGGCGAACATCAGCGGTTTGTCGCGGCGGGCTAACCCGGACAGTCATTGCGAGGAGCGCAGCGACGAAGCAATCCATTTCTCCCCCGCGGCGCCATGGATTGCTTCGCTACGCTCGCAATGACGTTGAAACAGCGGAATAGCTCGGCGCGTCCGGCTTCCGAAAGATGCGGATGGGATCGCCGGGCTGCAGGTCATTTCCCCTGAAGACCGCGTAGGCATAGAGCGCGAGATAACCGACCGCGATCGCGCCGACTGCGTAAAAGGCCCAGGTTGCGAGACGCTTCATCCCGCGGGTTTAGATCGGACGCAGCGAAAAAGCCAGCCCGACCGGCCGGATCAGAACTTGCGCGCCGTATGCCGTGCCGGCACGCTCACCTCGGCG
>DATCXE010000198.1:0-3929 GCA_036565985.1 Bradyrhizobium sp. | reverse complement strand
CATGTTGAGGGCCGCTCTTTCGATTACTTCCGCCGCCGCATCAGCGCGGCAATGAGCGCGGTCAGACCGAACTCCCACCGTTCGCAATCGCCGCTGTGGCGCATCCGGTTGGTCAACCGGCCAAGCCTCGGCGTGGCGACCGTCACCAGATCGCCCTCTACGTGGGTGAACCCCTGCCCCTTGGCGGCACGGTCCTGGATCGGCGCGAACATCGTGCCGAGGAACAACACGAAACCATCGGGATATTGATGGTTCTCGTTGATCGTCTGCCCGACGATGTCGGTGGGGTCCCGGCTGATCTGGGTCAGCGAGGATGCACCGTGCAGCACGAATCCTTCCGGCCCTTTCACCTCAAGCGAAATATCCATCTTCCGCACGTCATCGAGCGTGAAGCTCGCGTCGAAGAAGCGCACGAACGGCCCGATGGCGCAGGACGCGTTGTTGTCCTTGGCCTTGGATAAAAGCAGCGCCGAGCGTCCCTCGAAGTCGCGCAGATTGACATCATTGCCGAGTGTCGCGCCGACGATGCGGCCGTCGCTCGTCACCACCAGCACCACCTCCGGCTCCGGATTGTTCCAGGTCGATTTCGGATGCAGCCCGGCATCGACGCAGGTGCCGACCGCGGACAGCACCGGCGCCTTGGTGAACACTTCGGCGTCCGGTCCGATGCCGACCTCGAGATACTGGCTCCAGGCATTCTGCGCGACCAGCACCTCCTTCACATGCTGCGCTTCGGCCGAACCCGGCTTCAACCGGGAAAGATCGGTGCCGACGATCCGCGTCACCTCGGCGCGAATGGCCACGGCCGAATCCGGGTTGCCGCGCGCCCGCTCCTCGATCACCCGCTCGAGCATCGACACCGCAAACGTCACCCCGGCAGCCTTGATGACCTGCAGGTCGATCGGGGCGAGCAGCCATGGCCTGGCCGGATCGCGAT
This sequence comes from Bradyrhizobium sp., assembly GCA_036565985.1. GTDB lineage: Bacteria > Pseudomonadota > Alphaproteobacteria > Rhizobiales > Xanthobacteraceae > Bradyrhizobium. The sequence continues at coordinate 2,992 of DATCXE010000198.1, read as the reverse complement.
TGTCCGGCGGCGTGTTGTTCAGCAGGTCCTGCAGCGATCCGATCCGCTCGCCAGGCGCGGCTCGCAGCGCGCCAGCGGGATCGGCTTCGGCGGCCAGTTGGCTGGCGGTCGGGAAAGCGTCGGTGATATCGAACACGCCGTCCGGGCGGATCGCTACCACCGAAGGGCTGGCGACATCGGGACGCCAGATCCGCCCCATCAGCGCGGCAGCGGCGAAATCGTCGGGCAGAATGAAGGCGGCGTCTGTAGCGATCGGCATTGCGGTAATCCTTACGAAGTAGCGTTGGCGTGGCCTGGCGGCATCGGCCATAGAAGCGGACCGCTCGATGGCCCGCAATACGCATGGTTTAATCATCTTCGCAATGTCGGTCGTCCCTGGCCATACGGTGGCAATATTGAGCCGCCGCGACCCTTATCGCAGCGCACCATGCCGCAGCGGACTTAAAGGGCTCCATGACAAGGCAACAGAGCAGGCGGTATCGTATATTTCGGTCACTCGTCGAAACCGGCGAATGCAGGCGCGTCGGGTCGGCGCAGCTTCAGAGAGACCAGGTGGATGAAAGACAAAAAGGACATCGTGGAAAACTGGCTGCCGCGTTACACCGGCACGCCGCTCGCCGAGTTCGGAGCACATGTTCTCCTGACCAACTTCGACAATTACGTCGAGTGGTTTGCGACGCAGCACGGCGCTTTGATAAAGGGCATCGACCGACCGATGCCCAACGTGACCTCCGATGGAATCACCCTGATCAACTTCGGCATGGGAAGCCCGAATGCCGCGACCGTGATGGACCTGTTGAGCGCGATTGCGCCGAGAGCCGTGCTGTTTCTCGGCAAATGCGGCGGCTTGAAGCGCAAGAATCAGATTGGCGATCTGATCCTGCCGATTGCGGCCATTCGGGGTGAAGGCACCTCGAATGATTACCTGCCGCCGGAGGTACCCGCGCTTCCCGCCTTCCAGTTGCAACGCGCGGTGTCGACCACGATCCGTGATCTCGGTTACGACTATTGGACGGGTACCGTCTACACCACCAACCGCCGTGTCTGGGAACACGACGATCGCTTCAGGGATCAGCTGCGTCGTACGCGAAGCATGGCGATCGACATGGAGACCGCGACGATCTTTGCGGCAGGATTTGCCAACCACATTCCGACCGGCGCGCTGCTCCTTGTGTCCGATCAGCCGATGATTCCCGAGGGCGTGAAGACCGAAGCGTCGGATCGGGTGGTGACCGCCAGCTACATGCAAAGGCACATCGAAATAGGAATTGAGGCCTTGAAGCTGGTGCGACGCCGGGGCCGCAGCGTCAAGCATCTGCGTTTCGAGGACGATTCCGACGCCGGGCAAGAGCCGCAATGAGATGCGGCTTGCGCGCCTATTCCCCCTTGAGGCCCGCGGCGCGGATCACCTCGCTCCATTTGCGCGTCTCGTCGTCGATGAACTTGCCGAACTCGGCGGCCGTGCCGCCCTTCGCTTCCAGGCCCTGGGCCAAAAGCTTTTGTTTCACCTCGGGGTCGGCCAGCGCGCGCACGACCTCCGCCTGCAGCCGATCGACGATCGGCTGCGGCGTCGCCGCCGGGGCCATGAAACCGTACCAGCCGGAGGCGACCACGTTGGAAAGCCCCTGCTCGCGCAACGTGAGGGCCTCCGGATAAATCGGGCTGCGCGCGGCTGACGCCACGCCCAGCACGCGCAGCGCACCGCTCTGGATATGCGGCAAGGCCGTGCTGATCGCCGTCAGCGTGCCGTCAAGACGGCTCGCCAGCAGTTCGGTGTAGGCCATGTTGTCGCCGCGGAAGGGAACGATCAGGCCTTTGACACCGGCATCCCTCAACAGCAGTTCAACCGCCAGATGGGGTTGTGAACCTGCGCCCGGCGAACCGAAAGTCAGGCCTTCAGGCTTGGACTTGCCGTAGGCGATCATTTCCTGAACGGTCTTGAACGGCGCCTGCGCATTGACCACCAGGAACAACGGCGCCATGACCGCCATCGCCACCGGCTGCAGATCCTTGCGGTTGTAGTTCAGCTTCTCAAACAGCGCTTCGGCGGTCGCGAACGGCGCGGCGGCATAGAGCACCGTGTATCCATCCGGCGCGGCGCGCGCGACCAGTTCGTTGGCGACGCGGGTACCCGCGCCCGGCTTGTTCTCGACGATGAACTGCTGATTCAACCGGCGTCCGAGTTGCTCGGCCAGGATACGCAACGAGATGTCGCTGGCTCCGCCTGCCCCATACGGCGAAACGAGCCGCACGACACGCGACGGCCAGTCGCCCTCGGCGCGTGCCTGAAAGATCGCCCCTGCGGGCAAGCAGGCGGCGGCCCCCAACAAGGTTCGGCGTGTAATCGTCATAAGTGCCTCCGCAAATCAGGGGCCGCCGAAGTCAAAAGCAGCCTGGGCGTTCGTCCCGTTTCATCAGCGCGAGCGTTGGAATCGCCGGGCTTCTTGTTGCAGTGACGATAGATACGCGCCGTCTATCGGACAATGTGTATTTTTTGACCGATTTATCGTTGTGGCTTATAAATTACCGCACACGAGTGACTCCGGGAGATTTCGCGATGGCGATGGATGTGACGCTGCGGCAGTTGCGCGCCTACGTTGCCGTGCTGGAGTCTGCGAGCTTCTCGGAAGCGGCCAGGAGCATGCACCTGTCGCAGGCCGCACTCAGCGGGCTGATCAAGGAACTCGAGAGCCGCCTCGGCGTCCGTCTGCTGGACCGCACCACGAGGAAGGTCGCTCCTTCCGCGGTCGGCGAGGCGTTCGAGCCGATGGCAAGGCGCGTGCTTTCAAACCTCGACGAGGCGCTCGACAACCTCACCAACCTGAAGGAGCTGCGCCGCGGGCTGGTCCGCGTCGCGGCGCCCGAACCGCTATCCTGCACGCTGCTGCCGGCGCTCATCGCCGAATACAACGAGCAGCATCCCGGCGTGGACATCAGGTTCGACGACGTGCCGATCCAGGAGGTACTGGCCGGCCTGGAGAACGGCAGCACC
>DATCXE010000196.1:0-2204 GCA_036565985.1 Bradyrhizobium sp. | reverse complement strand
GGCGCTCGGCGGCAGCCGATATCAGATCGGCGGCCCCGCCGGCGCCTTCATCGTCCTGGTGGCTGCCACCGTGAGCCGGTTCGGCCTCGATGGACTTCTGCTGACGGTGTTCATTTCCGGCTTCATGCTGACGCTGATCGGCCTGCTGAGGCTCGGCGCGCTGATCCGCTACATTCCGCACGCGGTCACGGTCGGCTTCACCTGCGGCATCGCGGTCACGATCTTTGCCAGCCAGCTCAGGGATCTCGGCGGGCTGAAGCTGCCGGCCGCCGAACCCGGGCCGCTGTTGCCGAAGCTTGCGATGCTCGCTCAGTCCTTGTCGACCGTCACCCCGGCCGCGGTCGCCGTTGGCGTTGGCTCGGCGGCGCTGATTTTCCTGCTGCGGCGCCTGGCGCCGAACTGGCCGGGGATGCTGATTGCCGTGACGCTGGCTTCCGTCGCCGCGTGGCTGTTCCAGCTGCCGATTGAAACCATCGGCAGTCATTTCGGCCAATTGCCCAGCGGCCTGCCGTCGCCAAATCTGCCTTCGATTTCCTGGTCACGCGTGCTGGAGGTGTTGCCGTCCGCACTGTCCTTTACGCTGCTCGGGGCGGTCGAGAGCCTGCTCTCCGCCAAGGTTGCCGACGGCATGACGGGGCGCAAGCATCGCTACAACATGGAGGTGGTGGCGCAGGGCATCGCCAATATCGCATCCGCGATCTTCGGCGGCATCAGCGTCACCGGCACGATCGCGCGCACCGCCACCAACATTCGCGCCGGCGCGTGCAGCCCGGTTTCCGGCATGGCGCATGCGCTTTTCGTGCTGATGTTCATGCTCACCGCGGCGCCGCTGGCAAGCTTCATCCCGCTGTCGGCGCTGGCAGGCGTGCTGGTCGTGGTGTGCTGGAACATGGCGGAAAAGGAAGAGTTCGTTCGCCTGCTTCGCGAATGGCGCAGTGCGGCCGTGCTGATCGCGACCTTCGGCCTTACCGTGATCGAAGATCTCACATTCGGCATCATTTCCGGATGCGCATTGGCGGCGGCGCTGGCCCTCTACGACCGCGTCAAGCGAAGGCAGACCGGGTTCTGAATTCCGGCTGCCGGCGGCCTCTGGTTGCGCAGCGCAAACGGGCGGATGCGGATACCGGTTCTGAACAGATTTGCCTCCGACAATTCCCCTGGCGCGCAAAGGCGAGAGCGCGGCGTGCCAAGCCGCTGAAACCTGTGATAGCCTTCCCCTCGAACGGCTCCGATTCATCGGGAGAGAGTCGATGAGAACCATCACGGCGTCGGCGGCTCGCAAGCTTGGCAGATTCCTGACCAGGGACTTCCGTGAAATTTTTGGTCCCACGCAAGACGATCTGGCGGAACGCCTCGGTTCGCTCGCCCGGATCACCATCGAATGCATTGGACAAAGCGACGCGCTCTATCACAACTACGAGCATACGTGGCTGGTTACGATGGCCGGCCGTGACATACTGCAAGGCCTGAGAATGTCGCGGGGCATCGAGCCTGCCGACTACACCCACCTCATCGTTTCCTGCCTGTTGCACGACATCGGCTATGTTCGCGGCATACTGAGCGGCGATACCGGCGATGAGTTCGTGGTCAATGAAGATGGACAGAAGATCGCGTTGCCTCGCGGCGCATCGGACGCGGCGTTGATGCCTTACCACGTCGATCGTTCGAAGCTGTTTGCCATGGAGCGGCTGGGAAATTCGTCGGTGATGGACGTCGCGCGCATCGTTGAGGCGATTGAATATACCCGCTTCCCGCCGTCGCCCGAGAGGAGGGCGACCGAGACGAACATACCGCGGCTGGTTCAGGCAGCGGACCTGATCGGGCAACTTGGCGACCCGATGTACCCGAGAAAGGTAAATGCGCTGTTTTACGAATTTGAAGAAACCGGCAGGAACCGCCAGCTCGGCTATTCATCTCCGGCAGATCTCGTGGAGAAATATCCGGACTTTTACTGGAACAGCGTCTCGGAGTATCTCGACGAGGCCATCAAGTACCTGAACCTGACCGCTTCCGGCCGGCAATGGATCGCCAATCTTCACCACCACCTGCTGTGTGCGGAAAATGCCCAGCGCCTGATGGGCCCGCAGCACTGACTGACGATTGCCGAACGGCGACGCACCCTAATCCTTGACAACCGGCTTGGTCGCGAACTGCGGGAACATCGCCGCGACGATCGGCCCATCGGTGCGCCAGGAATGGCAGGC
>DATCXE010000349.1:0-18667 GCA_036565985.1 Bradyrhizobium sp. | reverse complement strand
CGGGGAGCGGGGAGGGCCGTCTTTACCGGCGTACGTCGGGGTCCCGGTTACCCCGCCAATGCCATGCCGGCGTCGTCGACCGGCTTGGCAAAACCGTGCTCGACCACGGCGTTGCGACCGCGGTGCTTGGCGGCATAGAGGGCGGCGTCCGCGGCCTCGACAAGGTCGCCCGGACGCTGGTTGTCGCTCGGCAGGGTCGCGGCCACGCCGACGCTCACTGTGACCGTCTGAAAGCTGGATGTGGCATGGGGCAGGGCGAGGCCCTGGATCGTCGCCCGGACGGTTTCGCCGATCTCCAGCGCCTTGATCGCGCCGGTGTTCGGCAACAACAGACAGAATTCCTCGCCGCCATAGCGGCCGGCAAAACCCATGGTCTCGGCAGCTATGCCGGCGAGCGCTTCGCCAAGCCGGCTCAGGCAGGCATCGCCTTCCGGGTGGCCATAGGTGTCGTTGTACAGCTTGAAATGATCGACATCGATCATCAGCAGCGACAGTTCGCTGTCGTTTTGCTGTGCCTTCAGCCATTCGAAATCCAGCCGGCTCTGGAAGCCGCGGCGGTTGGCAAGACCGGAGAGCATGTCGATCGAGGCCATCACGGTGAGCCGGTCATTGGTCGCAACGAGTTCGCGCTCGCGCTGGCTCAGCCGGGCCGCCATCGCGTTGAAGGCGCGGGCCAGCGGCACGAACTCCGCCGGCAGGCGGTCGCGCGAGACACGGGCCGACGAATCGCCCTCGCCGAATCGCCTGGCCATGCCGGTCATGACTTCGATCGGTTTGATGATGAGCTTCTCCGCGCCGATCAGCGCGCCGAGCAACACGAACAGGCAGACGAATCCCAATTGCAGATAGGCCGTGCGGATTTCGCGGTTGATTGCCGCGGTGACAGCGGCCTCGTCGATGCTGACGATCAGGCGCGACAGCGTTCCCGGAATGCGCGCGAAACTGATCGCGCGCTTGGAGCCGTCGGAGGCGGTAAAGGAAATCGAGCCGGTCTCCGAGTTGGAACTCAGTGCCTTGTAGGAGATCGCCGACAACAGCGGCACGTTGTCGAGCGGTTGCCCGATCATGCTTGCCTGTTCCGGCGGTGCTGCCAGCACGACGCCGGTGCTATCCACCAGGACGGAGGAAATACCCGGCCGGCCGCCGAGTTTGGCCATGATCTTGGACAGCCAGTCGAGATTCATGCCGGCGACCACCACGGCGTCTTCCTCCGGGTTGATCGCAGCGACCGGATAAGCCGCCATCATGATCGGCCGATTGTTGGTCTTGCCGAACAGATAGTCGCTGAAAACGAAATCGCGGGTCTGCTGGGCCTTTCTGAAATAATCGCGGTCGCCAACGGTGAGCCCGACCTGAACGTTCAAGGTGGAGCATTGCACCACGCCGTCCTTGCTGACGAGCATGATGCTGCGAATCCACGGCAGGTTGGTCGGCAGGCTGGCGCGCAGGATTTCGCAGCTGCGCCCGATGCCGCTGGACGCGCGGATATAGGCCGCCGATTTCAGCATCGTTTCGACCGAGGAGATCACCTCGCGCTGCGTCTCCGCGCTGTGCTGGGTGATGGTGGCGTATTCCTCCGCCGCCAGCGCGATCTGCTTTGCGCGGGCATCTTCAAGCGAACGCACGCGGTCCAGCATCAAGGGCGCCACCAGCAGCACGGCCAGCATCGCAAGCCGCGCCCGGATTCCCAGAAGCTTCTTGAGTTTGAGCCGATTGCGGTTGAAAGTAACGCCAGACATCTGTCTCCCCCCGCATCGGAAGCTAGGACGAAGGTTTCAAAAAGCCTTTCCCGAACTTGGTAAAATTAGAGGAAATGCCGTAGAATCTTCGGGCCCAACGCCACATCCGGGACGATAACCAGGACGACGTGATACGAGAGAAATGACGGTTTCGCTAACCAGGCCTTTACCAAACGGACTAGCTCAGGTGGAGCAGGACATTGCGCGTGCGTGCAAGGAAGCGCGGCGCGAGCGCGCCTCGGTGACGCTGATCGCGGTGTCGAAGACTTTCGACGCGACTGCCATTTCGCCCATCATCGATGCCGGCCAACGCGTGTTCGGCGAGAATCGCGTTCAGGAAGCCAGGGCGAAATGGCCGGAATTGATCTCGGTCTGCCCGGGGATCGTGCTGCATCTGATCGGGCCGCTGCAATCCAACAAGGCAAAGGATGCGGTGGCGCTGTTCGATGCCATCCATTCGGTCGATCGCCCGAGCATTTGCGAGGCGCTGGCCAGAGAAATCAAGGCGCAGAACAAACAGCCGGAATTGTTCGCCCAGATAAACACCGGCGAGGAACCGCAGAAGGCCGGCATCGCGCCCGGCGACGCCGACGCCTTCATTGCTAGCTGTCGCGAAAAATATGGCCTCGTCATTTCGGGCCTGATGTGCATCCCGCCGGTCGATCAGGCGCCGGCGCCGCATTTTGCGCTCACAGCCAAGATCGCCGCACGCAACGGGCTGAAGAACCTGTCGATGGGCATGAGCGCCGACTTCGCCACCGCGATCCAGTTCGGCGCCACGCATGTGCGTATCGGCTCGGCGATTTTTGGGCATCGGTGAAGGCGCTTCTCCGACCGTCATTGCGAGCAAAGCGAAGCAATCCATCCTGCCGCAGTGAAAGAGTGGATTGCTTCGTCGCTATCGCTCCTCGCAATGACGGGGAAAGAACTACCTGAACCTCACCGACACCTTGCCAAGCGAACCGAAGTCGGCGGCGCAGAAATCGCCAGATTGAATCGGCAGCGGCGGATGGCAAGTGCCTGTGGTGACGATTTGCCCCGCTTTCAGCGTCACTCCAAGCTGGCGCAGCTCGTTGGCGAGCCAGGTCAACGCGACCCGGGGATCGCCGAGCACATTCTTGCCGTGACCAGTGAATCGCTGGCCGCGCATCGTAATGACGGGCCGCTCCTCGACGAGGTCCATCGAGCGCCAGTCCGCGGTCGTGGCAGGCCCGAGCACGAACAGATGCGCGCAGGCGTTGTCGGCAATGATCTGGGCGGCACCGGCACTGACGAAATCACCAAAGCGCGAATCCGGAATCTCGATCGCGGGATGCAGCGTGTCGACCGCATCGAGAACCTGCTGCACTGTGTAGGGCGCCGCGCCCGCCGGCAGATCGACACGCATGCGGAAGGCGAATTCGGGCTCGGCGACACGCATTTGGTTGCCGGTCATCGAGGCCGTTCCACCATCAGGTATCACCGTCTCGGCCAGGATACGTCCGGCCATCGGGCCTTCGACATTGATATGCTTCTGTCCCGCCTCGCTGGTGGCTGCGATCTTCCAGCCAAACAATGGCCCGGACGAGTATTGCTCGATTGCAGCCTGGATTGCGTAGGCCTCGCTGCGATCGTGCGGACGCAGGGCTGCATCGAGGCCGGCCAGCTTGGTGCCGCCGCGCCAATGGTCGTGCAGGATCTTGGATGCTGCCGTGATCGCGTTCTTGTCGAGCATGGTTTTATTTCCCGGTCAGCCGATGATGATCTTCGTTCGCGGACCCGTTCGCCGCAACAGCCGCAGCATGGCGGATTTCGTCATCGAGACGCACCCCGCTGTCGGTGAAAAATTGGTGCGCGCCAGATGCAGGAACACGGCGCTGCCCCGGCCGGCGATACGGGGCGCTGCGTTGTGATCGATCTCGACGATGAAATCGTAGAGGTGATCCTCGCGCGTCAGCCGGTCCCCCGCCTGATCGCGGACCAGGCGGATCGGCTGGTTGTAATGGCGGTCCTGCGGGTCTTCGCACCAGGCATCTTCGGGTCGGATCGGCCGGACCGGCAGAAAGGTGCGCGGCTTCGGATGGCGGTCGGCGCGCCACCACAATTGCCGGGGGTAGAAGGTGCCCCGGGGGGTTCCGCCGTCGCCCTCGCGCTTGTTGGCCAGAATGCCGCCGCGGCCAAGTGCCACCGGAACAGTCCAGCCGTCGGCGGTGAGCCAGCCCCGGCGTGGGTCGCCGGCGGCGGGTCGAACGCTGATCGCAGAAAGCTGCCGATCACGCATATCTGTCCGACAAGTGATTGAAAAATCTTTGCTTCCCATGCCAATGCCCAAATACCGGGGTTGCCTGCCCGGCCGCAATTGCTCTATTTCACCCCATTACAGGACATTCATCCAAACACCGCTCAAATTTGGGATAGACTGCGGATCACCTTGTGAATCTGTAACAATCTCTTACCTGAAAGCGAATCGGTACGTGATGGCCTGGTTTGCTTGGGAAATCCGCCCGCGAATCAGGTTGTCATCGACCAAGACCCGGCTTGAGACGCTCCCACTTGTGTCCGTCGCCTTGCCCCAAGAGGATCGTACCCTATGCCAAATGCCCGCAAGATCCTGATCGTGGATGACGACACCGATCTGCGCGATACCCTGGTTGAGCAATTGTCGCTGCACGAGGAGTTCGAAGCCTCTGCGGTCGATACCGGCGCCAAGGGCGCCAGCGCCGCCAAGGCCAACTCCCCCGATCTTGTGCTGATGGACGTCGGCTTGCCCGATACCGACGGTAGAGAGGTGGTGCGCAGCCTCCGCAAGGGCGGCTTCAAGGCGCCGATCATCATGCTGACCGGCCACGATACCGATTCCGACACCATTCTCGGCCTCGAATCGGGCGCCAACGATTACGTGGCCAAGCCGTTCCGCTTCGCAGTGCTGCTCGCCCGGATCAGGGCGCAGCTGCGACAGCACGAGGCCAGCGAGGACGCGGTGTTTTCCGTCGGTCCCTACAGCTTCCGCCCCGGGTCCAAGATGCTGACCGGCGCCAATGCCCGGAAGGTTCGGCTGACCGAAAAGGAAACCGCAATCCTGCGCTTCCTCTATCGGGCCGGCCAGATGCCGGTGTCGCGCGAGACGCTGCTGCAGGAAGTCTGGGGCTACAATTCGGGCGTCACCACGCACACCCTGGAGACCCACATCTACCGGCTGCGGCAGAAGATCGAAAAGGACGCCGCCAATCCGGAGATCCTGGTGACAGAAGCGGGTGGCTACAAGCTGGTGCCGTGATAGGATTCGCAGTCACTGGAGCTTCGGTTCTGATCGAAGCAGAACCGAAGCTCCAGTTTGTTGTTTTGACGCGTTTTCTTGACGCGAACCGGTATCCGCTTCGCTCGAAAACGCTATATTCGTAACTTGTTGCGTATCCCCGGTTCGTATGTCGATCGAAGATGATGTAGCCCTGCTCGATCGGGTCCCGACATTGCACCTGTTGGGAACAGCCGCCTTGCGCATGCTCGCCATCGGCTCCGAGCAGCGCGACTATTCAAATGGCGATTACCTGTTCAACGCCGGTGACGAAGCGGACGCGGGCTATATCGTTCGGCGCGGCGCGATCCGGGTCGAGGATGGCGATGCCGAAGTCATTGCCGGGCCCGGCTCGCTGATCGGCGAGCTGGCGCTGATCGTCGCGATGCGTCGGCCGTCCAGTGCCGTCGCGATCGAAAATTCAACCGTGATCCGGGTGGCACGCAGCCTGTTCCAGCGCGTGCTCGAAAGCGATCCGGCCGCGGCGCGCCGGCTGCGCGACGAAATCGCGACCCGCACCAGCCAGCTCGCCAGCGACATCCTGATGGCCGGCGCCAAGCTCAGCACCTGATTGCTGCTCATACGTCCAGCGTCACCGTGACAGGTACATGATCGGAGGGACGCTCCCAGCTACGCGCGTCGCGGGTGATCCGGAAATCGCTGACGCCATCCTTCAGCGCGCGCGAGACCCAGATGTGGTCCAGCCTGCGGCCGCGATCGCCTACAGTCCAGTCGGCGGCACGATAGCTCCACCAGGTATAGACCTTCTCCGAGAGCGGAATCCGCATCCGCGCCACGTCGAACCATTCGCCATGGGCCTGTGCCGCCAGGAGCTTCTCGCATTCGATCGGGGTGTGCGAGACGACCTTGAGGAGCTGCTTGTGCGACCATACGTCGTTTTCATGCGGCGCGACGTTGAGGTCGCCGACCAGGATATGCCGGTCGTCGCCGCGCGGATGCAGCGGCTCGCACGCCTTCATCTCGTCGAGAAATTTCAGCTTGTGATCGAATTTCGGGTTGAGCGCGGGATCGGGAATATCGCCTCCGGCGGGGACGTAGAAGTTGTGCAGCACCAGGGGCTTTGCAAGCTGCGCCTTTTCACCGAACGCCACCGAGATATGGCGCGAGTCGATCTTGTCGCAGAAGGTTCTGATGTCGGTGGTCTCGAACGGCAGCTTCGAGACGATGGCGACGCCGTGATAGCCCTTCTGCCCGTTCAGCGCGACGTGTTCATAGCCGAGCCGCTTGAAACGCTTCAGCGGGAATGCGTCGTCGATGCATTTAGTTTCCTGCAGGCACAGCACGTCCGGGCGTGCCGATTTCAGGAATTTGGCGACGATGTCGATGCGCAGGCGCACCGAGTTGATGTTCCAGGTCGTCAGGGAGAAACGCATGCGGGGTGATGTAGCAGAATTTCCAGCCGGTCATGGCCGGACTTGACCCGGCCATCCACGTCTTTCTGCCACGGATCATCGCTCAGCCCGGCGGGACCGAATAGTTGGTAAAGTCGATCTTGAACAGGCCGGGATCGACCTTCTTGGAAGAGTCCAGATTGTAGACCGCGATTGTGGTGTCGTAGCCCTGCGGATCGGTCACCGTCCACTGCTTGAGCTGGCCGTCCTTGGCGCCGACCATCAGCATCAGGCGGCTGGTGCCGATCAGTGCCTGCTTCTCCTCGATCGTGACGCTGATAAAGACGTCATCGGCGGTGACGCTGACGACATTGGTGTCCTTTAGCAGATCGATCCGGTCCGACAGCAGGAAGCGCAGTGGCGTCTGCGACAGCGGATAGATGTCCTGGGTCGCGAGCTTCTTATCGCGCACGGCCAGCGACGATCCGTCGGCGATGATCGCGATCGGCGTCGGGTCATCATATTCGAAGCGCACCTTGCCCGGCTTCTGGATGTAGAAGTCGCCCTTGGTCTTGCTGCCGTCAGGCCCGACCTGCACGAAATTGCCGACCAGCGTCTGCAGCGACGACAGATAGGTGCTCACGCGCGCGGCCTGCGCCTTTTGATTGGCATCGAAAGTGGCGAACACATTGGCCGGAACATTGCGGTTTGGATTGGGGATCACCGGCGTTGGCGGCGTTTGCGTTGTGCCGGTGGTCAGAGGCCTGTCCTGCGCGCTCAGTTGCACGCCGCCGGCGCGCGCCTTGGGCGCGGGCTTCGGAACCGGAACGGCCTGCGAGAAAGCAGCCGTGCCGGCGCCTGCGCCCGACGTGGTGATGAGCAGCGCCAGTCCGAAACGCAGCCCGCGGTGGATGTATCGTTGTGTCATCAATATTTCGGATCTCTGTTCGACGCGTCGCCAACGGCCATTTTATCGCGCTTTCGCCCAAAGAGGATATCGTTTTTCCGTGAAAATCATGCGTCCAGGCCGGTTTTGGCGGCCGGATCTAGAATCCGCCCTCTTCTTCCTCGACCAGAATTTCGCGTTTGCCGGCATGATTTGCCTGCCCAACGATACCTTCGAGTTCCATCCGTTCCATCAATGATGCGGCGCGATTATAGCCGATTTGCAGCCGCCGCTGAATGTAGGAAGTCGAGGCCTTGCGGTCGCGCTTGACGATTGCAACCGCCTGCGAGAACAGGTCGCCGCCGCCGTCGCCGCCCATTCCGGTGGAATCGAAGACCGCGCCGTCTTCGTCGGTCGGCTCCTCCGCCGTGACGGCTTCCAGATACTCCGGCTGACCCTGCGTCTTGAGATGACGCACGACCTTCTCGACTTCCTCGTCGGAAACGAACGGGCCATGCACGCGGCTGATGCGTCCGCCACCGGCCATATAGAGCATGTCGCCCTGTCCGAGCAGTTGCTCGGCGCCCATTTCACCGAGGATGGTGCGGCTGTCGATCTTCGATGTGACCTGAAACGAGATACGGGTCGGGAAGTTCGCCTTGATGGTGCCGGTGATGACGTCGACCGACGGACGCTGGGTTGCGAGGATCACGTGCAGGCCGGCGGCGCGCGCCATCTGCGCGAGGCGCTGCACCGCGCCTTCGATGTCCTTGCCGGCCACCATCATCAGGTCGGCCATTTCGTCGACGATGATCACGATGTAGGGCAGCGGATCGAGGTCGAGCTTTTCCTCCTCGTAGATCGCCTTGCCGGTTTCCTTGTCGAAGCCGGTGTGCACCGTGCGCGTCAGGTCCTCGCCCTTGCCTTTGGCTTCGACGAGGCGCTGGTTGTAGCCGTCGATGTTGCGCACACCGAGCTTGGCCATCTTCTTGTAGCGCTCTTCCATCTCGCGCACGGCCCATTTCAGCGCGACCACGGCTTTCTTCGGGTCGGTCACGACCGGCGTCAAGAGATGCGGGATGCCGTCATAGACCGATAGTTCGAGCATCTTGGGATCGACCATGATCAGGCGGCACTGGTCCGGCCGCAGCCGATAGACCAGGCTCAGGATCATGGTGTTGATGGCGACCGATTTGCCGGAGCCGGTGGTGCCGGCGATCAGCATGTGCGGCGTTCGCGCGAGATCGATGATGATCGACTCGCCGCCAATGTTCTTGCCGAGGCACAGCGGAAGTTTCGCGTGCGACTCGTCCTTTGCGGTCAGCAACTCGCGCAAGTAGACCTTCTCGCGATGCACGTTCGGCAGCTCGATGCCGATGGCGTTGCGGCCGGCGACCACGGCGACACGCGCCGAGAGCGCGCTCATCGAACGGGCGATATCGTCGGCAAGGCCGATCACGCGCGATGATTTGATGCCCGGTGCGGGCTCGAGCTCGTACAGCGTCACGACCGGGCCGGGATTGGCCTTGACGATCTCGCCGCGGACGCCGAAGTCGCCGAGCACGCCTTCCAGCGCGCGCGAATTGGCCTCCAGCTCGACCTTGCTGAGCGGTTGCCGATCCGAGGCCTTGGGCGCCGTGAGCACCGAAACCGAAGGCAGTTCGAACTTGTCGGAGGATTTGCGGGAAGAACTCTTCGGCGCGGCCTTTTTGCGCGAGCGTGGGGCCTCCTCCTCTTCTTCCTCTTCCTCTTCCTCCTCCTCCTCGTCTTCTTCCTCTTCCTCGTATTCTTCGTCCTTCGGGGCCAGGGACGGCGCAGCGCGGCCGCTCAGGGTCGGCTCCTGGCGTTGGAAGGAAGACGTCCGCGCTGGCGGCGAGCTCGATACCAGCGAGCGGTAGGCCGTGCTCATCAGCCATCCGATCCGCGCCTTGGCGCTCATCAGGGCGTGGAAAACCCATCCGAGCGACACCGAGCTGCGATCTTCCTCCTCGACGAAGGGCGTGTCGTCGTCCTCGATCGGCGTCAGCTCCTCGTCTCTCGGACGCGAACCCCAGCCGCTCGCAAACAGGAATGCCGCGCACATCGCCGCGAACAGGATGATGCCGAGCACGAACCGATAGGTGAAACCGGCCGGACCGAACACCACGGCAGGCGTGCGCACCAGCGCGTCGCCGACGACACCGCCGAGGCCGGTCGGCAGCGGCCATGCCCCACCATGCGGCCAGCAGCTCGCAAAGCCCGCGGCGATCACGGTGCAAAGAATCCAGCAGCCGAGGCGCAGTGCTTCGCGGTCGAACGTGCGGTGGGTCAGCATGCGCCAGCCCCACACCGCAACGGTGAGGATCAGCATGATCGCGCCGAGACCGAGGATCTGCATCATGAGATCGGCGCCGATCGCACCGGGATAGCCGAGAATGTTGCGGATCGGACGCGACGTCGCGTGGCTCAGGCTCGGATCCCGCACCGACCACGTGATCAACGCCGCCGCCGCCACGCCGGACAGTCCGATCAGGCCCAGGCCCGCAAGTTCACGTACGCGTCGCGCCAGGGCTTCGCGGATCGAGGCCGGCAGGTGGCCGACGAGGGGAATGACACGTTCGATCGCTGGCATGCTCATCAGGGCCCTGCGACTAATCCAGAATTTCGACCAGCCGGTGCAATGCCTCGGCCGTTGACTCACTGTCGGAAACCAGCGCGAGACGGATGTAGCCCGTGCCGGGATTGAAGCCGTCGCTCTGCGGCCGCGACAGGTAACTTCCGGGAATCACGCGGACACCCGCATCTCGATATAATCTCACTGCCGCCGCCTCGTCGCCGCCGCGCCCGGAGACGTCGAGCCAGACGCAGAAGCCGCCGGCGGGCCGCACATAGCCGTAGCGGCTGCCGAGAATCTGGTCGGCGAGATCGAACTTGATCCGGTACAGCCGTCGGTTTTCCTCGACGTGCGTCTCGTCGCCATAGGCGGCAACCGCGACATGCTGCAGCGGCACCGGCACCTGGGGCGCGGCGACGTTGCGCAATTCGTGAAAGGCGGCGAGAAACTTGCGGTCGCCGGCGGCAAAGCCGACGCGCATGCCAGGCAGGTTAGAGCGCTTCGACAGCGACTGGAACGCAACGACGTTGGTGAAGTCGGGGCCGGCGCATTCCAGCGCGCTGCCCGGCGCCTGCCTGGTGTAGATTTCCGAATAGCACTCGTCGCTCAGGATCATGAAGCCATAATGGTCCGCAAGCTTCTTCAAACGGGTAAAGTAGTCGCGCGAGGCGACCGCGCCTTGCGGATTGGCCGGGGAGGCGATGAACATCGCCACGGTCCGGGCCAGCGTCGCTTCGTCGAGCGTGTCGAGATCCGGCAAAAATCCGTTGGCGAGGGTGGTCGGCAGGTAGATCGTCTCGCAACCGGATGTGCGGGCTCCGGCGCCATAGGCCGGATAGAACGGGTTGGGCACCAGGATCGCCGGCTTGCCCCGCCGCGGCCCGACATAGCGGGCAGCCGCGATCGCCGCGAAAAACAGCCCTTCCCGGCTGCCGTTCAGCACCAGGATTTCGCTCTCGGGATCGATCGGCCGTGGCAGGTCGAACCGGGTCGACAGCCAGTTCGCGGCCGCTCGCCGGAACGGCTCGATGCCCTTGGCGAGGGGATAGCGCCCGAAATCGGCGATGTGTTTTGCAAGGACGGGCCCGACAAAGTCCGGGACCGGGTGCTGCGGTTCGCCTAACGACAGCGTAATCAACGGCTTGGCCGGCTGGTAGGGCGCCAGCAGTTCGGTCGTCCGCACAAAAGGCGAGCGCTCGGCCTGACCGGCAGAGGTTGCGCTGCCGGCGCCCTGCGCCACGCCGGAAGAGGCGGTCATTGCCATGTCTGAAACGCCAGTACTTTCAAGAACGGTCGGAGGGCTTAACCCGCGACCGGAAACTCATCAAACCACCATAGATACGGCGAGGTTAAGACGCGATTAACCATCGGCCAGCCTCGACAATTTGGGCGGTATTACCATATCGTCCATCGGTATTACAGCTGCGGAGGACCTGCCATGGCAACGACAGTTACGAGCAAGGGTCAGGTGACGATTCCAAAGCCCGTTCGCGATCATCTCGGGATCGCGCCGGGCAGCCGGGTTGAATTCCGCTGCACCGCTGACGGCAGCATCGTGATCGAGAAAGTCGGAGAGCCGCCGCCAAAAAGCAAGTTTGCCAAGCTGCTTGGCTCTGCTGGCCCCGGGATGACGACGGACGAACTCATGGACCTCCTCCGCGGCGAGCCAGAATGATCCTTGTCGATTCGAATGTCGTATTAGACATCGTGACCAACGACGAACGATGGGCCGGCTGGTCGCAGTCACAGCTCGAGCAAGCCGCCGCCGCGGGTCCCTTGACCATCAATGACGTGATCTATGCCGAACTCTCGACGCGCTACGCCACGATCGAAGCAGTCGACGCCATGCTTCGAGATATCGACATCGACGTGGCAGCGATACCTCGCGGCGCGCTTTTTCTCGCGGGCAAGGCCTACATGCGTTACCGCGCCATCGGCGGCGTTCGTACTGGTGTACTTTCCGATTTCTTCATCGGAGCACATGCCGCAGTGGAGCGGTGGCCGCTCCTGACACGGGACGCTCGGCGCTACCGCACCTATTTTCCGACGGTTGAGTTGATCGTGCCGGAGTAGATCGGACGGTAGGCCCGCACGACGCTATCGCGCGCAACGGACGGGCCCAAAAGAAAGGGGCCCCAGCTTGCGCTGGAGCCCCTCAACGGTCAGGGCATTGCCGGGTATGTGCCCGAACCGGAGTTGTGGATGCGACCCCGGGGCAACGACGACGTTGTCCCCTTGGGATCGCACCCCGGGAGAACCTACATGTTGTAAGCGCGCTCCGTGTGCTCGGTGACGTCGAGGCCTTCACGCTCGGTCTCGACGTTGACGCGCAGGCCGACGATGACGTCGACCACCTTGTAGAGGATCGCCGACCCGATGCCCGACCACAGCAACGTGGTGCAGACGCCCCAGAACTGAGAGGTCATCTGGGCGACGAAGTCGTAGTCCGCGACCTTGCCGGCGACGTAATCCATGACGCCGGTACCGCCGAGGGCGGGATTGACCAGGATGCCGGTACCGAGTGCCCCGACGATGCCGCCGACGCAGTGGACGCCGAACACGTCGAGCGAGTCGTCATAGCCCAGCGAGTTCTTCACCACGGTGCAGAAGAACAGGCAGACCACGCCGACCACCAGACCGAGCACGATCGCTCCCATCGGACCGGCGAAGCCCGCCGCGGGCGTGACCGCCACGAGACCCGCCACCGCGCCCGACAACGCGCCGAGCACGGAAGGATGGCCCTTGACGATCCATTCCGCAAACATCCAGGCCATCGCCGCCGCTGCGGTCGCAACGAAGGAGTTGGTCATGGCGAGCGCGGCGCCGCCGTTGGCCTCCAGGTTCGATCCGGCGTTGAAGCCGAACCAGCCGACCCAGAGCAGCGAAGCGCCGATCATGGACATGGTCAGCGAGTGCGGGGCCATCAGTTCCTTGCCGTAACCGACGCGCTTGCCGATCAGCAGCGCACCGACGAGACCGGCGATGCCGGCGTTGATGTGCACCACGGTGCCACCGGCGAAATCGAGCGCGCCCTTCTTGAAGATGAAGCCGGCGTCGGCGTTGATTTCATCGAGCTTGGCCTGCGCCGCAGTCTTCGCTGCTCCCTCAGCCGCGGCGGCGAGCGCCTTGGCTGCATCCGTAATCGCGTCCGGTCCGGGCCAGTACCAGACCATGTGCGCGATCGGGAAGTAGATCAGCGTGACCCAGAGCGGAACGAACAGTGCGACCGCCGCGAACTTCATGCGTTCGGCGAAGGCGCCGACGATGAGGGCAGGGGTGATCGCCGCGAAGGTCATCTGGAAGCAGATGTAGATGAGCTCGGTGATATTGGCGTCGACGCTGAAGGTCGCCGCTTTCGAATCGGGGGTGACGCCCATCAGGAAGGCCTTGGAGAAGCCGCCGATGAAGTCCGAACCTCCAGTGAAGGCGAGGCTATAGCCATAGAGCGCCCAGAGCAGGACGACGATGCAGACGGTGTAGAAAACCTGCATCAGCACCGAGAGCATGTTCTTGGAGCGGACGAGGCCACCATAGAACAGCGCGAGGCCCGGGATGGTCATCAACAGCACAAGCACCGTCGACGTCAGCATCCAGGCGTTGTCGCCCTTGTTGATGGTCGGCTCGGCGTAGGCAGCGGTTGCGGCGAACAGGCCGACTGCGAAGGCCGCCAATCCCGCGCTATGGGGACGTTTAAACGTCATTTGATATTACTCCTGAGTGGTAGGGTTGAGCGCGAAATCAGAGGGCCGCGGCATCCGCCTCACCCGTGCGGATGCGAACCGCATGGTCGAGGTTGATGACGAAGATCTTGCCGTCGCCGATCTGGCCGGTTTTGGCAGCTGATGTGATGGCGTCGATGGTCTTGTCGACCTGGTCCGAGGCGACTGCGACCTCGATCTTGATCTTGGGCAGGAAACTCACGGCATACTCGGCGCCGCGATAGATTTCGGTATGACCTTTCTGCCGGCCATAGCCTTTGACTTCCGTCACCGTGAGACCGTGAACGCCAATGGCGGTCAGGGCATCACGGACTTCTTCGAGCTTGAATGGCTTGATGATCGCCATAACAATTTTCATGGGTCCTATCCCCGCTTGGGCCCGGCTCAGACAGACCGGGCGTTCTCGACTGAGGTTCACCACGCGGAGAGGCTCACTACGCGGGCACAGCCGAGACCATTAGAATCAAATGCCGTGCCAGATCGGCGGGGTTGCCTAACGGACTATGAATGCGACCCTTTTCGCGCTCGGCGGGAATTGCCCGATCCTGCGCCATTCGGTCGCGCCCAAGGGATGGGCATGCATGCCCAAATCATGGGCGCGCCTGACTCCGAACATATTCCTGCCCAGCAGTCAGGCAGGAGAACGGTACCGAGGTGGGGAGGCTATTGCAGCGCTTCGCCGTGCTGCGAGATGTCGAGGCCTTCCAGTTCCTGCTGCAGCGACACCCGAAGCGGCACGAACACGCTCACGAGCTTGAGCAGCACGAAGGTGACGCCGCCGGACCAAACCAGGGTGGCGGCGACGCCGTAGAGCTGGATCAGCACCTGCTGTGCGTTGCCTTCGAGCAGGCCGGCGGTGCCGCCGATCGCGTTCACCGCAAATACGCCGGCAAGCAGCGTACCGGTCAAACCACCGATACCGTGGACGCCGAACACGTCGAGCGAATCGTCATACTTCAAACGCTGCTTGAGCCAGGTGCAGGCCCAGAAGCACAGCGTCCCCGCCACCACGCCGATGATGACGCCGTGCCAGGGCGCGACAAATCCGGAGGCCGGCGTGATCGTTCCGAGGCCGGCGATCGCGCCGGAGATCATTCCGAGCACGGACGGCTTGCGGCGCGTCGCCCATTCGATCGCACCCCAGGTCAGCGCTCCGGCGCAAGCCGCAAGATGCGTCGCGGTGATCGCCATCACGGCGCGCGGGCTCGCAGCCAGCGCCGATCCGCCGTTGAAGCCAAACCAGCCGACCCACAACAGTCCGGTGCCTATCACCGCAAGCGACAAATCGAACGGCGCGAGGTTCTCGCTGCCGTAGCCGTGACGCCGGCCCATCACTTTGGCTGCCACCAGCCCGCCGACGCCGGCGGAAAGATGCACGACGAGACCGCCGGCAAAATCCAAGACGCCCATGGTCGCGAGAAAACCGCCGCCCCATACCCAGTGCGCGAGCGGCACATAGGCAAACATGAACCAGCCGACCGAGAACAGGAGATAGGCCGAAAACCGCATCCGGTCGGCCACGGCGCCTGCGACCAGCGCTACCGTGATGATCGCAAACGTCATCTGGTACAGCATGAAAAGCGCTTCGGGGATGGTCTTTGCCGCCGGGTTGACGCTGTCCATGGTCATCCCGATCAGGAACCAGCGATCAAGGGTGCCGATCCAGGGGCCGTCGCCGACGAACGCCAGCGAATAGCCGAACGTCACCCAGAGGATCGAGATCATCGCGACGGAAGCAAGGCTCTGCGCCATCGTCGCCAGTACGTTCTTCTTGCGCACCATGCCGGAGTAGAACAGCGCCAGGCCCGGTATCGTCATCATCAGCACTAGCGCGGTGGCGACGATCATCCAGGCGGTGTCGGCGGCGCTGATGGCGGACGTCTCGGCAGAAGCCGGCGTCGTCAGCAGGAGGTTCGCGGCAACGATGGCGAGCGCAGCATTGCGCGCTGCGCGATACGATGGTGCCCCCATGGAATTTCCCCGGCGTGTTGTCGTTTCTTGGCTCGCGCGTTGGGCTCGTCGCCGTCGCGTTCTGAAGTCTTGAAGTATTTAGAATCTCAAAGCGCGTCGCTGTCGGTCTCGCCGGTACGGATTCTCAGGGCGTGATCGATCGGCGTCACGAAGATCTTGCCGTCGCCGATCTGCCCGGTGCGCGCATTGGCGGTGATGACGTCGACTGCCTTGTCGGCGATATCAGACGCGACCGCGATTTCGATTCGAAGCTTGGGCAGGAAGTTCACGACATATTCGGCGCCGCGATAGATCTCGGTGTGGCCCTTTTGGCGGCCGTAACCCTTGACCTCGGTCACCGTCATGCCGTGGACGCCGATGGCCGTCAGCGCCTGGCGCACCTCGTCAAGCTTGAAGGGTTTGATGATCGCGACGACGAGTTTCATGGTCAGGCCTTCGTTTCCGGTGGGTCGTACGTTCTCGGGGCGTGTCGGTTGCGTAGTCAGCGGGCCGGCGCGCCGGCACTTCGGCTGCCAACCAAATCTGGCATCTTTCTGGGCAAATGGCACAAAAAAGTTGCAGCTATTCGGGGAAAACATTTGGCCCCGGTGAGGTCGCTCACTGTACAGGGAACATGATCGTCCGACACAATAGGGCTTCTCACTAGCCGCCCCGCCGGCTCCCCCATTTCCATGCAAGAGATTAATATGTCGAACCGATTGTGGTTTTATGCATCCAACGGCCAGCAACAGGGCCCATTTCCCGAGGCCCAGCTGCGCGACCTCATTACCAGGGGCACGGTCAGGCCGGATACGCTGGTCTGGACCGAGGGCATGTCCGGCTGGCAGCGGGCGGGCGAGATTCCCGGCCTGGTTCCGGCCGGGTCGGGTCCTCCCTCCATTCAGCAGCCCGGCGGTCCCCCGCCGATGGGCGCCTCGGGGAGCTATAGCGGAGGTCCGCTGTCGATCGATTTCGAAATTCTGGAGTTCGTCTGGCGCAGCCTCGTTCTCTTGCTTGGCCTGATCATCGTCATCCCGGCCCCATGGGTCCTGGTGTGGTACATCAAGTGGATCGTCCCGTGCGTGCACGTTCCGGGACGGCCGAACATGAGCTTCGAAGGCGAGGCGATGACGATCGTTCCCTGGTTTTTCGGTTTGGTCGTTCTCATGATTGGCGTTGGCATGATCGGCAGCGAGCTGCTCAGCAACCTGATGATCCTCGTTCAGATGGCCTTCTACTGGCTGTTTCTCAAATGGTTCATCGCGAACCTCGCCTCCAGCGGGCAACCGCTCGAGTTCAGCTTTTCCGGCTCGGTCTGGGCCTACCTCGGCTGGACCATTCTTGCGGCCATCTCCGTCCTTACCATCATTGGCTGGGCGTGGGTTTACGTAGCCTGGCTGCGATGGTTCTGCCGGAACATCCAGGGTACGCGGCGCGAAGTCCTCTTCATCGGCAGCGGCCTGGAGTTTCTGTGGCGTGCGATCGTGGCCGCAGTCGCCAGCATCTTCATCATCCCGATACCATGGGTATATCGATGGATGTCACAGTGGCTGGCGTCGCAGACCGTTCTGGCCGAGAGAGGCGCGCACGCGAACGCTTGAGAGCGCTACTTGCGCTGGCGCACCGAGCCTTCCTGGGCCACCGACGCCACCAGCGTGCCGTCGGGCTTGAAGATCAGGCCGCGGGTCAATCCGCGGCCGTCCTGCGCGCTGGGTGAATCCTGCGCGTAGAGCAGCCATTCGTCGGCGCGGAACGGCCGGTGAAACCACATCGCGTGATCGAGGCTGGCCGGCATCATGCGCTTGTCGAACAGCGTGCGGCCATAGCGTGCCATGATCGCATCGAGCAGTGAAAAGTCGGACGCGTAGGCCAGCGCGCACATGTGCAGCGCCGGATCGTCGGGCAGTTTGGCGGCGGTGCGAATCCAGACATTGATCCGTCCGTCGTCGATCTTCTGGCCGAAATAGCGGCCGAGTTCGACCGGACGCAGTTCAATCGGCCGGTCGGATTCGTAATAGCGGCGGATGAAGTCCGGCATCTCCTTGAACATCGGCTGCTTGGCGATTTCCTCGGCGGTGAGCTTCTCCGGCGGCGGCACGTCCGGCATCTTGTCCTGATGGTCGAATGCGCCTTCCTCCTCGGCGTGAAACGACACCATGATGGAGAAGATCGCGTTGCCGTGCTGGATCGCGGTGACGCGGCGGGTCGAATAGCTCTTGCCGTCGCGCAGCCGCTCGACCTGGTAGATGATCGGAATCTGGGGGTCGCCCGGCAGGATGAAGTAGCAATGCAGTGAGTGCGGCAGGCGGCCCTCGACCGTTCGGCATGCCGCTACCATCGCCTGTCCGATCACCTGTCCGCCGAACACGCGCTGCCAGCTCGTCTTCGGACTGTTGCCGCGGAACAGGTTCACCTCGAGCGGCTCCAGATCGAGAATGGAAATCAGGTCAATCAGGCCTTTGGACATGATGGTGCTTTCGGTTGAGATCCTGCGTCATTCCGGGATGGTCCGAAGGACCAGACCCGGAATCTCGAGATTCCGGGTTCGATGCTCCGCATCGCCCCGAAATGACGGCATAACCTTGTTTCGAGGCCCTGTTTCGCCCAGCTATTATCAGGTAGCAAGTCTCGTCTGGCGTGACGGCGCAACCGGGTAAGGATCGTATGGCGGCACAGCGAAGCATTGTCATCTGCGGCGGCGCCTTTGCCGGGCTGGCGCTGGCCCTGGCGTTCCGCCAGGGCTTAGGCACGGATATTCCCGTTGTCGTCGCCGATCCGGCGCTGGCTGTGCGGCCAAGCCGCGATCCGCGCGCGACCGCCATCGTGGCTGCCTGCCGGCGGTTGTTCGAGGCGCTCGGCGTCTGGGATCAGGTCGCGGCCGATTCACAAGCCATCCTCGACATGGTCGTCACCGATTCCAGACTGGAGGACGCGACCCGTCCGGTGTTCCTGACGTTTGCCGGCGAAGTCGAGCCCGGAGAGCCCTTCGCGCATATGGTCGAGAACCGCCGCCTGATCGACGCGCTGGTCGCCCGCGCCGAGGCCGAAGGCATCGATCTCCGCGCCACGGCAGTCTCAAGTTACGATTCGCGCGCCGACGGCGTCACCGTGACGCTCGCCGATGGCAACGTCGTCGAGGCAAGCCTGCTGGTGG
>DATCXE010000151.1:0-6751 GCA_036565985.1 Bradyrhizobium sp. | reverse complement strand
GGCGTTCCGGTGCGCGGCTATTTCCTGTGGAGCCTGATGGACAATTTCGAATGGATCTACGGCTATGAAAAGCGCTTCGGCATCTACCATGTCGACTTTGCGACGCAGCGCCGGACCCCTAAACTCAGCGCCGCCTTCTATCGCGACGTGGTGGCCCGCAATGCGATCGGCGTCTGAACGCCGACCGCCAACTTCAATCCCGCGCGGCCTGCCGCAGGGTGGTCGAGGCCGGGGTAATGGAACGGTCGGTCGCCACAGTCGTGGCCTCGGGTTCGTGCGCGAGCTTGCGTGTCGGTTCGTGATTGACGAACAGCGTTGCCGCCGTGCTCATCAGCACGACGTAAACAGCAAACATGCCTGCGACCCATTTCCAGTAGATCTGGCGCTCGTCGGGCATGAGGCTTTCGAGTAAACGACGCATGGTTGCCTCCTCATCAGGAACCAGTTGCGCCGCGTATAGCTTGGTCTCCAGGCCGCGTGTGTGACGTACTTCACAGATATTGAATCGAAACGGAGAATCCGTGACCGGCCAGGAATTGAAGAAACTTCGCGATCATCTTGGCGAGGCCATCGGCAAGCCGCTGTCGGTCGCCGACATGGCGAAACTCTGCGGCCTGCCGGATGGCGACGGCGCCGACACCATCCGCAAATGGGAGGTGACCGGGCCAACCGGACCGGTCGCGGAGTTCCTCCGCATTCTGGCGATGGCCAGCGACCGCTATCCGATCCTCGAAATGTTCAACGTGTTCGATCGCCACGACGTCCCGGTGAAGGAGCGGCCCGCCCGCCGGCAGGCTTTTCGCGAACAGATGCGCAGCGACGTGCGGCGCCGCATTGGTTAAGGAGAGCTTGCCTGCGCGCTGTCCGGCGCCCCAAATTTAAGCCTTCGCTTACCTTTGATTAGGCCTTCGTTAAGTACAAAAATCGTTTGTCTGCCAATGGGTTGGGTTGCCGACCGCTGTCTCCCCAAAGTGACAGCATTTTAGGCAAAAGCCGTCTATCTGCGTCGCCTTGGAAGGCGGCCGCATCCGGTTCGCCGAAACGGTTTTTCGGAGACCAAGCACATGAAGAAGATCCTGCTCGCCCTTGCGGCTCTCGCAACCGTCGGCGCCGCCTCGCCGGCCCTCGGCGCTGATCTCGGCGGCCGCTATTACAACAAGGCGCCCGCCTTTGCCGCCCCGATCTACAACTGGACCGGCTTCTATATCGGCGGCCATGTCGGCGGCGCCTTCAATGGCAGCAACAATTTCAACGGCCCCGTGCTCAGCGATTACAGCGCCCGCTTCCTCGGCGGCCTTCAGGCCGGCGCCGACTGGCAGTTCGCGCCGAGTTGGGTGCTCGGCCTGGAGGGCCAGTACAGCTGGCTCGGCAATGGCGGCCTCAACGCGGCCTTCCCCGGCGGATTCGTCTACAACAGCAACCAGCGCGGGCTCGGCTCGATCACCGGTCGCTTCGGCTACACCTGGGGTCCGGGCCTGGTCTATGTCAAAGGCGGCTACGCCTATTCCGACAACCGCGACACGCTGACCTTCGCCGGCGTTCCGGTCGACTTCATCCTCAATGGCAATCATCGCAACGGCTACACCGTGGGCGCCGGCCTCGAATACATGTTCGCCCCGAACTGGTCGGCCAAGGGGGAATACATGTATTACAATTTCGGCAACGCCCGCTTCGTGAGCCCGGGGGCGCTGGTGGCGCTCAACAACTTCCACTTCGACGAGCACACCTTCAAGGTCGGCATCAATTATCGCTTCAGCTTCGGCAGCAGCCCGGTGGTTGCGCGCTACTGAGCATCTTCAATTCTGGATTGCAGAAGGCCGGCGGAAACGTCGGCCTTCTTGTTTTCCGGATAACGGAAAATCCTCGCAATTTCGAGTGCCAGCGCCAAAATGCTGTCAAAAAGACCCCGGTTTTCCAAACTTGTTAACCGGGTACCGCGATACTGCCGCGCGAGGAAACACCCCAAGGTAGCGCAGGCGGAACGGCGGACAAATGGCCATCAAGATCAGCAAACCAGGACTCAAGGGCTTCAGCTTCGGTGTCAGGGGCAGTCTTTTTGCTGCCTTCGCCGTCATCGCCGGCATGGCGATCATCATCAGTGCAGGCGCCGGGCTGATGCTCGGGAGGCTCGGCGGGACCATGGGCGACCTCAGCGGGCGGGACATCCCCCGCCTCGCCGCCAGCCTGCAGCTATCGGCGCAGAGCACGAGCCTCGCCAACCAGGGGCCGGCACTGCTGGCATCGCGCAGCGAAGAAGCGCTGAACGACCGGACCAGGAAGATGAAGGAAACGCAGACGGTCGCGCTGCAAAAGCTCGGCGAGATCGTCGAACTCGGCGCCGACAAGGCGGTCGTCGCGGCGCTGACCGAGAACGTGAAGAACATCGACGACATGATCAAGAGCCTGGGCTCGGCCGCGCGCGAGCGGCTCGAACTCGCGGCCCAGCACGAGAAGCTCTACGACGCGGTGCGCAAGGCGCAACGGCGCTTCATCGCCGCCGCCGGTCCCGCGGCCCTGGATGCCCAAACCGAACTCCAGAGCATCTACGCCGCCGGCACCTTCTCGCAGGACGACGCCATCAAGGGACACAGGGCGGCCGACCAGCTCGGCGACATCGCCGCCAGCGGCAACATGATCGCGTTCGACATGATCGCCGCGCTGTCGACCAACAACGCCGACACGCTGGAGGCCATCGCGAAGGATTTCCGTACCGCGCAGGCGCGCGTGAAGGCGAATGCCGACAAGCTGCCCAACACCACGGCGATGCGGGCGGTGAAAGCCGCTACATTGAATTTGCTGGCGCTGGGCGACGGCAAGACCGGCGTCTTCAAGGTGCGTCAGCAGGAGCTGGACGCGGACGATTACGGCCAGACCATCCTGGAGGAAACCCGCAAGCTCAATGTCGGGCTCGGCATCAGCGTTCAGCAGCTGGTCGACGGCGTGCAGAAGGAAACCGACACCTCGACCTTGAGGGCGCGTCAGGAGATCTCGTTCGCGACCATGGCCATGCTCGGGCTCGGCGTGGCGACGCTGCTCGGCTCGATCCTGTTCGTCTGGCTCTATGTCGGCCGCAACATCCTGCGCCGGATCAGCGCCCTGCAGCGCTCGATGCAGCTCTTGTCGAGCGGCGACCTCGAAGCGGAGATCTATCAGACCCGTGCGCGGGACGAGATCGCGGAAATGGCGAACTCGCTGCTCGTGTTCCGCGAGAGCATGATCCAGGGCCGTGCGCTGTCCGCCGAGCAGGACAAGGACCGCGTCGCAAAGGCCGAGCGCGCCACCCGCATGGAAGCGCGGATCGTCGAGTTCGAAACCACCGTTCGCACGGCGCTCGAGAGCCTGCAGACGGCGGCGGGTTCGATGCAGTCAACGGCGCAAAGCATGTCGGCGACCGCCGATCAGTCCAGCGCGCTGGTGAGCGCTGTGGCGTCTGCCGCCGAGGAAACCTCGGTCAACGTGCAGACCGTGTCGTCCGGCACCGAGGAACTGTCTTCCTCGATCGCGGAAATCGGCCGCCAGGTCGTCAACTCGTCGGAAATCGCCCGCAAGGCGGTCGTTGAAGCCGGCGAGACCGATTCGACCATGCAGGGACTGGCTGATAACGCTGCCAGGATCAGCGTGGTGGTCGATCTGATCCAGACCATCGCCTCGCAGACCAACTTGCTGGCGCTGAACGCCACCATCGAAGCCGCACGCGCCGGCGATGCCGGCCGCGGATTCGCCGTGGTCGCCTCGGAAGTGAAGAGCCTCGCCAACCAGACCGCGAAAGCCACCGACGAGATCCGCCAGCAGATCGTCAGCATGCAGACCGTGACCACCTCGGCGGTCGGCGCGATCAGGAACATCAGCACCACCATCAGCGAGATCAACGAGGTGACCACCGCGATCGCGGCTGCGGTCGAGGAGCAGGGTGCGGCGACGCGCGAAATCGCGCGCAACATCCAGCACGCCGCCGGCGGCACCAGCGAGGTCTCCAGCAACATCGTCGGCGTCTCCAGCGCCTCGTCGCAGGCCGGAACCGCGGCCGGCCAGGTGCTGACCGCCTCCGACGCACTGCGCCGCGAGGCCGACGTGCTGCGCGAGGAAATCGACGCCTTCCTGTCGAATATCCGGGCGGCGTAGAGACCGCCGCCAGACGTCGTCATTCCGGGATGGTCCGAAGGACCAGACCCGGAATCTCGAGATTCCGGGTTCTATGCTTCGCATAGCCCCGGAACGACGAGCTCAAACAGCACGCATGTCTTTTCACGGTCCGGTCACCGCTTTTTTCATCTGGCGCCGCGCCGCCTCTACCGCTAAGCCGGTAGCCGATGCATTCGAAATCAGACACGGTTCAGTCCTCCGCAGAGGCACTCCGATACCCCTGGGAAAATCACCCCGGCCATGACCAGGTCGTCGAGGTGATGCCGGGCGTGCTCTGGGTGCGGCTGAAATTGCCGTTCCGGCTCAATCACGTGAACATCTACCTGCTCGCCGATGGCGACGGCTGGGCGATGGTCGATTCCGGCTTCGGCAACGAGGAAACCATTGCGGCGTGGACCACGCTGTTCGAGGGCCCGCTCCGGCACGTCAAGGTCACGCGGCTGATCGTCACCCATTCGCATCCCGACCACGTCGGTCTTGCGGGCTGGATCGTCGAGCGTTTCAACTGCCCCTTACAGATGTCGCAGGTCGAATATCTGCAATCGGTCTACCACCAGAACCGCGGCACTGAAGAGCGGAAAAACGCGCAACGCTTGTTCTTCCGCCGTCACGGCATGGACGAGGACCTGACCGACAAACTGCTCGGCCGCGGCCAGGATTATCTGAAGCGAGTCTCAGTGCTGCCGCCGGCCTATCACCGCATCTCCCATGGCGACGAGGTCGTGATCGGCACCCGCCGCTTCAAGGTCATCACCGGCGGCGGCCACGCGCTCGACCAGGTCATGCTGTATTGCGCAGCCGACAAGCTGTTCCTGTCCGCCGACCAGGTCTTGAGCAAGATCTCGCCCAATGTCAGCGTCTGGGCGGTCGAGCCCGAACAGAACTCGCTCGGTGAATATCTGGCCTCGCTCGCCAGCCTGACCACCACGCTGCCCTACGACGTCATGGTGCTGCCCGGCCACGGCGTGCCGTTCTACGGTCTCAAGACCCGCATCAAGCAGCTTGCCGACCATCACGAGGACCGCTGCCGCCTGATCGCGGAAGCCTGCCGCGAAGTCCCGCAAACATCGCGGGAACTGGTGCCGGTGGTGTTCAACAAGTACCCGCTCGATGTGCACCAGATGGGCTTTGCATCCGGCGAGTTGATCGCCCACGTCAATTACATGCTCAACGAAGGCCGCCTGACCTCGGAAGTGACCGACGGCGTGCTGCGATTCCGGACCACCTGACGGCGCAACGGCCCAAGCGTGTGGGGGCAAGCAAGCATCATCGCTGCAAATCCCGCCTAGCGCCTTGATCCCGATCAACATTTGCTCCGCCTCCGGTGCATCCCGGAGCCCCGCCTGGAAGTGGGATTTCGCGTAGACATCAAAGCTGGAAAGGCTCTAAAAAGGCCCGAGCCAATCCGGCCGGTTCCGTTCCAGGTCTTGTGATGGATTACAGCAACTTTTTTCAAACCGCCCTCAACCGCCTGCATGACGAGCGGCGCTACCGCGTGTTCGCCGACCTCGAGCGGATCGCGGGACGATTTCCCCATGCGGTCTGGCACTCGCCGAAGGGCACGCGCGACGTCGTGATCTGGTGCTCCAACGACTATCTCGGCATGGGCCAGCATCCGAAAGTGGTCGGCGCCATGGTCGAGACCGCGACACGCGTCGGCACCGGCGCCGGCGGCACGCGCAACATTGCCGGCACCCATCATCCGCTGGTCCAGCTCGAGCAGGAACTGGCCGATCTGCACGGCAAGGAAGCCTCGCTGCTGTTCACCTCGGGCTACGTCTCGAACCAGACCGGCATCTCGACGATCGCAAAGCTCATTCCGAACTGCCTGATCCTGTCGGATGCGCTGAACCACAATTCGATGATCGAAGGCGTTCGCCAGGCCGGCTGCGAACGGCAGATCTTCCGCCACAACGACGTCGCGCATCTCGAAGAGCTCCTGATCGCGGCCGGCCCCGACCGGCCCAAGCTGATCGCCTGCGAGAGCCTCTATTCGATGGACGGCGATGTCGCGCCGCTCTCGAAGATCTGCGATCTCGCCGAGAAGTACGGCGCCATGACCTATGTCGATGAGGTCCATGCGGTCGGCATGTACGGCCCGCGCGGCGGCGGCATCGCCGAGCGCGACGGCGTCATGCATCGCATCGACGTGCTCGAAGGCACGCTCGCCAAGGCGTTCGGCTGCCTCGGCGGCTATATCGCCGGCAAGGCCGAGATCATCGATGCGGTCCGATCCTATGCGCCGGGCTTCATCTTCACGACCGCGCTGCCGCCGGCGATCTGCTCGGCCGCGACCGCCGCGATCCGCCATCTGAAGGCCTCGAACTGGGAGCGCGAGCGCCACCAGGACCGCGCCGCGCGGGTCAAGGCGATCCTCAACGCCGCCGGGCTGCCTGTCATGTCGAGCGAGACGCACATCGTGCCGCTGTTCGTCGGCGATCCCGAAAGGTGCAAGCAGGCGTCCGATATCCTGCTCGAAGAGCACGGCATCTACATCCAGCCGATCAACTATCCGACGGTGGCCAAGGGCACCGAGCGGTTGCGGATCACGCCCTCGCCCTACCATGACGACGGCCTGATCGATCGGCTGGCGGAAGCGCTGCTGCAG
>DATCXE010000137.1:0-2201 GCA_036565985.1 Bradyrhizobium sp. | reverse complement strand
GGTGGCGCATTTCCACTACGTGCTGTCGCTCGGCGCCGTGTTCTCGATCTTCGGCGGCTGGTACTACTGGTTCCCCAAGATGACCGGCTACATGTACTCCGAAACCATCGGCAAGCTGCATTTCTGGCTGATGTTCATCGGCGCGAACCTCACCTTCTTCCCGATGCACTTTCTCGGTCTCGCCGGCATGCCGCGTCGTATCGCCGACTACCCTGATGCGTTCGCAGGTTGGAACTTTGTCGCATCAATCGGCTCTTACGTCGCCTTCGCCGGTCTGCTCGTGTTCCTGTACGGCATTGCCCAGGCGTTTGCGCGCCGGGTGCATGCCCCAGCCAATCCCTGGGGAGTCGGCGCCACCACGCTCGAATGGACGCTGCCGTCGCCGCCGAACTTCCACAGCTACGAGACGCTGCCGCGCATCAAATGAGCAGAGCTGGTTATGAAGCAGTCGGCCGTGCCGAGGGTCCTGGCGGCGGCATCGATCTAAGTGAGTGAAGCATGGCCGACGGCGGATTGCCCGTAGTACGTGAGGCGTTCGAAGCCGACGCCGGCGGCGACATCGCCGACTATGTCGCGCTGTTGAAACCGCGGGTGATGTTCCTCGTGGTGTTCACGGCTCTGGTCGGTCTCGTCGCGGCGCCTGGCTCGATGCATCCGGTGCTCGCCATCGCGGCGCTGATCTGCATCGCGGTCGGTGCGGGCGCCGCCGGCGCTCTCAACATGTGGTACGACGCCGATATCGACTCCCGGATGGCGCGCACTGCCGCGCGCCCGGTCCCCCGCGGCAAGGTGAGCCAGCTCGAGGCACGCGATTTCGGCGCGGTGCTTGGCGCGGGCTCTGTGATCTGCCTCGGGCTGATGGTGAATTGGCTCTCCGCCGCGCTGCTTGCACTCACCATCGCCTTCTATGTCTTCGTTTACACCATGTGGCTCAAGCGGGCGACGCCGCAGAACATCGTGATCGGCGGAGCTGCCGGCGCCGTGCCGCCGATGATCGGCTGGGCCGCCGCGACTGACAGCGTGAGCCTGCAATCCTTCGTGCTGTTCCTCATCATCTTCGTGTGGACGCCGCCTCACTTCTGGGCGCTCGCCCTGCTCAGGACCAAAGACTATGCGCGTGCCGGCGTCCCGATGCTTCCGGTGGTAAGCGGACCGGACAGCACCAGGCGCCAGATCCTGATCTATAGCCTGATCCTCGCACCGCTCGGCATGGTGCCAGCGATCATCGGCCTCGGCGGCACGTTCTATGCGGGCATCGCGTCGGTGCTTGGAGCGCTGTTCGTGGTGTTCGCCTATGACTGCTACCGCGAGCGGGAAGGGGAGAGCGCCGACCGCGCCGCCAAGAACCTGTTCGCCTATTCCGTGCTCTATCTCTTCCTCCTGTTCGCCGCGATTCTCGTCGAGCAGGGCTTCGACATCAGCGGCCTCCTGCCGCTCCCCTGGACGTCGTAATGCAAGATGCGGAACAAGAACGAAACCGCCGCCAACGCATGCGATCCCTCGCCATCGCCTGGATCCTTGCCGCGCTCGTCGTGCTGTTCTTCATCGTCACCATTGTCAGGCTGGGCGGCAATGTGGCCGACCGGCCGCTGTGATCTCAGCCAAACCTCGTGACCGAACCCACGCAAGATAAGCATCGGAAGCGCCATGGACTGCTGGCGCTCTCCCTGCTCGGCCTGGTCGCGGCAATGGTGGGCGCATCCTTCGCTGCCGTGCCGCTCTACCGGCTGTTCTGCCAGGCCACCGGCTATGGCGGCGTGCCGCAGCGCGCGGAGCGCGCGCCGGGTGAGGTGCTCGACCGCACCATCCGGGTCAGGTTCGACGGCAATGTCGACGGCGCGCTGCCCTGGACCTTCGCGCCTGATCAGCGGGTCATGAACGTCAAGATCGGCGAGGTGGCGCTCGCCTTCTTCAAGGCGACCAACAAGACAAGCGCGCCGGTCAGCGGCACCGCGGTGTTCAACGTAGCGCCAGAGCTTGCCGGCCGCTACTTCACCAAGATCGAATGCTTCTGCTTCAAGAAGCAGACGCTCGCCGCCAATGCGAGCGTCGAAATGCCAGTGACCTTCTTCGTCGATCCGAAGATCGTCGACGACGAGGACACCAAGAACATTACCGACATCACTCTGTCCTATACGTTCTACCGCAGCGACAACGATCCCGGCACGACCGCCGCGCCGCAAGGCTAGATTCTGGAGGAA
>DATCXE010000119.1:0-3410 GCA_036565985.1 Bradyrhizobium sp. | reverse complement strand
TCGGGAACCACGGCCTTGACCTTGCCGGTATTCTCCTCGGCATCGGCCTCTTCGAGCGAAACCAACTCTTCGGCCTCCGCGGCCTCCGGCATGTCGGCGGCAGAACTGGCGGAAGCGGCAGCGGCGGCGCGTGCGGCATCGCCACGGGCGGCCCGCGGCGGCGCAATCGGCGCGATCGGCACAACCTCGCCGGTGTAGGGCGAAATCACCGGATTCTTGTTCAGGTCGTAGAACTTCTTACCCGTCGTCGGGCAAATGCGCTTGGTTCCGAGGTCGGATTTGGCCACGTGTGGATCCTGGGAATTTCTGAAAAACGGTGCTTCACTTGGCTAGTTGAGCGGCTGGTGTCAATAGCACTTTGACGCATTTGACGGCCGCGTGACGTCATGTGGCCCATGTGATACTGCGGCCCCCGCAGAGGACACAATCTTGGCCCATTCAGCTACCCTTACCCCGCTGGAATCCCGTTCCAGTGGTCCCCTCGCCGGGAAAGTACGCGTTCCCGGCGACAAGTCGATTTCGCACCGCGCCCTCATTTTGGGAGCACTTTCTGTTGGCGAAACCACCATTTCCGGCCTGCTGGAGGGTGAAGACGTCCTTAACACCGCCAAATCCATGCAGGCGCTGGGCGCCAAGGTCGAGCGGACCGGGCCGTTTGCCTGGCAGGTCAGGGGCGTCGGCGTTGCAGGCTTCGCCCAGCCGGCCTCCCCGCTCGATTTCGGCAATTCCGGTACAGGCTGCCGGCTGGTGATGGGGGCGGTGGCCGGCTGCCCGATTACGGCGGTATTCGACGGCGACGCCTCGCTGCGTTCCCGGCCGATGCGCCGGATCCTCGATCCCCTGGAATTGATGGGCGCGAAGGCCGGCGAGGCCAAAGAGGGCGGCCGCCTGCCGCTGACACTGCACGGCGCGCGCGAGCCCGTGCCGATTCTCTACCGGACGCCGGTGGCATCCGCCCAGATCAAGTCGGCGGTGCTGCTGGCGGGACTCGCCGCGCCCGGCGTCACTACCGTGATCGAGCAGGAAGCCAGCCGCGACCACACTGAGTTGATGCTGAAACATTTCGGCGCCGAGATCGTCTCGGCGAATGAAGGCAGCCACGGCCGCAGGATTGCGCTGACGGGCCAGCCCGAACTGCACGGCGCCGATGTCGTGGTGCCGGCCGATCCGTCGTCCGCGGCATTCCCGATCGTGGCGGCGCTGATCGTCGAGGGCTCCGATATCATCTTCTCCGACGTCATGACCAATCCGCTCCGCACCGGCCTGTTTACGACCCTTCGCGAAATGGGCGCTTCCATCGAGGAAAGCGACGTGCGCGGCGATGCCGGCGAGCCGATGGCGCAATTACGCGTGCGCGCGTCAAAGCTCCGCGGCGTCGAGGTGCCGCCGGAGCGCGCGCCCTCGATGATCGACGAATATCTGGTGCTCGCGGTCGCGGCGTCGTTCGCGGAGGGCACCACCATCATGCGCGGGCTGCAGGAACTGCGGGTCAAGGAATCCGACCGGCTGGAGGCGACCGCCGACATGCTGCGCGTCAACGGCGTCAAGGTAGAGGTCTCAGGCGACGATCTGATCGTCGAGGGGCGCGGACATGTGCCCGGCGGCGGTCTCGTCGCCACCCACATGGATCACCGCATCGCGATGTCTGCGCTGGTGATGGGGCTCGCCGCCGACAAGCCGGTCAAGGTCGACGACACCGCCTTCATCGCCACCAGCTTTCCGGATTTCATCCCGATGATGCGTTCGCTGGGGGCGGAGTTCGCGTGAGGCGGGCGAATAACACTGAGTAAAGTGAGAAATTCAATGCGCCCACAAACGCTCGCTGCGGCCGTTGAGAGGATCGAGAAGGGGGAGCCGCAAGATGTGATGCTTGCGGAGTTCGTCGACACCTTCGATCTCGCAAAAACCAACGAGGGTCGCTACGCGTTGATCGAGCGCGAGCCGGTGTTGACCGGCGACAAGCGCCTTGACGCGCTGGTGGGCGCCATCGCTGAATATCTGGCGAAACAGCGCCGATTGGGGCGTGTTCCACGTTGGGTCTGCGATCCCGCACGTCGTCTCGATCGCCCCTGGTTCACCGCGACCAACCCTTCGGCCGCCTTGCGCGAATACCTGACCTTCAGTAGTCCGGCCGAGTTCGCGTCACGCAACATCTTTACCGAAGAACGGCCGCTGCGGCGCGCGCGCGGCCCCCAATCATCCAGGCTTTAGGGCATCATGATCATCGCAATCGACGGACCCGCCGCGTCGGGCAAGGGCACGCTCGGCAAGCGGCTCGCACATCATTACGGTTATCGCCACCTCGACACCGGCGTGATCTATCGCGCGGTGGCGAAGGCGTTGCTGGACGAGGGCCACGATCTCACCGACGAGGCGCGGGCGGTGGCGGCTGCGATGGAGCTCGATCCGGAAAAGTTCGGCCATCCCGAACTGAAGTCGCAGCGCATCGGCGACGCCGCCTCTGTGGTGTCGGCGATCGCAAGCGTGCGCGAGGCGCTGGTGAATTTTCAGCGCCAGTTCGCGGCCGATCCGCCGGGCGCCGTGCTCGACGGGCGCGACATCGGAACCGTGATCTGTCCGAATGCCGATGTGAAGATTTTCGTGGTCGCCGATCCGCAGGTGCGGGCGCGCCGCCGGACGCTGGAAGCGCGCGCCCGGGGCGAGGACGCCGACGAGGCGCTGGTGCTGGCCGATATCCTCAAGCGCGACGAACGTGACCGCAATCGCGCCGCCGCGCCGCTGAAGGCGGCCGCCGACGCTCACATCCTGGATAATTCCAATCTCGACATCGAAGGCGGCGTTCGCGCCGCCATTGCCATCATCGAAGCCGTGCGCGCGGGGCGCTGACCGGCCTATTGCCGATCGGCCCGTCAGGGCCTGTTTCGGCTCCAAAGGCCCATAAATCAGGCATTTCCGGCTTGCCGAAAACGGGCCGTGGGGCTATATCCACAGCCATCCGTGGCCGCCGTCGATAAGATCAGGGCTGTCCGAGCGGGCCGGCTGGAGGTTTGAACCCCCGCCGTCATTGGAGGAAAGTCCGCTCCAGGCTCCTGAAGTCGATACCCCCGTTTCAGGCTCCGGATAAATCAAACGTACCGAACGTGCAGGCATGCTGCCGGCCCGCTGTTGCGCCTCCCGCAAACAGCGGTCGTCAGGATTTGCGGACCCCTGACACTTCACGCGCGATACGCCCCTTAACCCGAATGGCCGGCAATACCGCATCTGGAGAACATATGGCTTCGACTGCTGCTTCTTATAATCCTACCCGCGACGATTTCGCTGCAATGCTGGACGAGTCCTTCGCCGGCGGCAACCTGCAGGAAAGCTCCGTCATCAAGGGCAAGGTAGTTGCAATTGAAAAGGACATGGCCGTCATCGACGTCGGCCTGAAGACCGAAGGCCGCGTGGCG
>DATCXE010000114.1:0-3832 GCA_036565985.1 Bradyrhizobium sp. | reverse complement strand
GTCCTCCCGTGGCTCGCGCCTTTGGCGAGAATCGACGATTATGGTCGATCAGATCGAGGGAGTACCATGCCGGACTGGGACAAAATTTTGGGGCAATTAGCTGCCGTGAGCAACGCCCCCATCCCGTTTATCGTTGCACTTCTGATAGTCGCAGCCGTCCTCTGGTGGGCCTTTGATTGGAGATACAGCACGGTGCTCAGTCACCGCGACGCCGAAATCTCTGAGTACAAAACCAAACTGAGCGGAGCGACACCCGAGCAAGCCAAAGACAAGATTGAGTCCTTGGAACAAACCATCCGGAAAATGGTCGGAACCAGCTGGGCACCTTTAACGAGACCGCAAATCGCGAACCTTGCTGCGAAGCTAAAGGAAATCAAAAAGAGCAGAGCGCAAATTATGTACGAGAACCATCTCGGCAAAGAATTGGCGCAAAGCATCTTTGAAGCGTTCAGGGAAGGGGGATGGAGTGAGGTGTGGTTAAGCACCGGCAGCGGCCTAGGTGAAGGCGTTGTTGTCGGATGGAGTTCTCGGGCGGAGGCGGTGAAGACTGCTTTGGAGGCTGTCGCAAAACTACCAGTCTGGGCGAAAGATACAGAAAAAGAAGTTCCAGATTTAATTATCGTCGGCATCGGCATCAATGTTCGTCAGCAATAACTACGCTCTGCGGCGGTCGTGCTGCGGATCGTTCGTCCGGCGGTCGCTGATCCACAGTAGCAATAACAAAAAAGAAGGCCGCCTCATCAGGCGGCCTTTTTCATGAGCAGGGAAATCGCCGCGATCAGGCGGCGCGGCGGCGGGACTGGCGATCGGCGCTGACCGTTCCATCGATCCTGTTCTGGATCAGATCACCTAGTTTGCTCTTCACCATCGAGATCATGAAGGAGAGGTTGACCTCGTCGGGGCTCTCGCCGCTCACGCTGGCCTTTACCAGTTGCCTGATAATGCCATGCATCGCTTCGCGATCGGCGACCCCCATGGCGTTGGCCATGAGTTGTTCGCCGATTTCAGGGTCGGGATGGTCGATGGAGAATCCGTGCGACTGCAGCTTTATGCGCGGGATTGCGGCAGCTTTGGTCTGGTCAGTAGCAGCGATCGTCGTCGGCGTTGTGAGATCAGGAGCGGTGTTCATGCAGGGATTCCCTTAAGGACCGCGCGGGCCGAGCGCGCGGTTCGGCCACGCGCAGGCGATCGCTCGCAGCGGCGGTCCGGTGTCATGCCAATTGTGGGTGAGGATTGTTCGGCTGCAATCGCTGCGGACGCACCCGCTATTGCGGGGCGACGGGCGCATGGAGGATTGCGGAATAGTGAGAGAATGCCCGTGATTTGCCCGACGTGTCAAACCGCCTTGTCGGATGCCGGCGGCTGCCGGCTACTTTGCATGGGGTTGTTTTCGATATTTTGGTGGTGCGCACGCGGTCACGGCCGCTGGGGTCGGGCAACCGGCTGGATTGCCGGCGCCCGCCCAACGTAGCGGCGATGCCGCCTTCGGCGTGCCGCCGGTCACTTGCCGCGGCCGACGCTCCAGTAGACCGGGACGCCCGCGCTGAGCAATCCGGTGAGATCCTTCCGATAGCCCCGGACCAGATAAAACTGTCCGACCGGGACATAGGGCACGGTCTCGACGGCCCGCAACTGGACCGCACGCGCATTGGCCTTGCGACCCTCGAGATCCGGAATCATCGTGAATTCCGCCCGCAGCTTCTCGATGGCCTCGTCGCACGGCCAGCCGAACCAGGCTTTCTCGCAATTCGAGCGCAGCGCCAGATGGCCGACCGGCTCGAACATGTCCGGCGCCGCGGGACCCGACATGAAGGCGGACCAGCCGCCTTGCCCGATCGGGTTCTTGCTGGCGCGTCGCGTCGACAGCGTCGGCCAGTCCATCGCCTGATAGTCGACGTTCAGCCCGATATCGCGCATCGCCTGCGCCACCACGAGAGTCTGCGGATGCAGCGCGGTCTCGGTGGCATCGAGCAGTACGATCGGCGATCCGTCGTAGCCGCTCTCCTTCACGAGTTGCTTCGCCTTGGCCATGTCCGGCTTCGGCCAGCCGGCGTTGGTGAAGTAGGGCGAATCGCACATGTAGAACGAGGGGCAGTTGGTGTAGAGCGAGGGATCGTCGACATAGGCGCGCAGCGTCTGCTCCTGATCCACCAGATGGAGCATCGCCTGGCGCAGCTTGGCATTGTTGAACGGCGGGATCGCCTGGTTGAGCCGCATCACGCCCTGCAACGCAGCGAGCTTTGCGATGCCCACCTTGGCATTGCCCTTCAGCAGCGTCATCATGTCGGGTGGAATCTCCTCAAAGATGTCGATCTCGCCGGCTTGCAGCGCATTGAGCGCGGTTTGCGCGTCGGGAATGATCACCCATTCGACGCGATCGACATTCGCCGCCTTTCCGCCGGCGAGGCCGCTCGGCGGGTCCTGGCGCGGCACGTAGGTCGGCGCCTTGACGTAGACCACCTTCGAACCCGGCGACCACTCGTCACGCTTCATCATGAACGGGCCGGAGCCGATCGGCTCCTTCACCGCCTCGTTCGTCGGCGTTTTGGCAATCCGCTCGGGCATGATGAACGGCACCATGGAGCTCGGCTTGCCGAGCGCCTCCAGCACCAGTCCCCAGCGATCGCGAAGGATGAGCCTCACGGTCTTGGCGTCGACGGCCTCCAGCGAGGCGGTATGCGCGGTCAGTTGCTGGCCGAGGCCGTCCAGCTGACCCCAGCGCTTGAGTGAGGCGACGACGTCGGCGGCGGTGACCGGCGCGCCGTCATGAAACTTCAGGCCGTCGCGCAGCACGAACGTCCAGGTCAGGCCGTCCGGCGCGGTGGCGTAGCTTTGCACCATCTGCGGCTTGATGGCGCCCTTCTCGTCCTGGGCAAACAGCGTGTCGTAAATCATGTAGCCGTGATTGCGGACCATGTAGTCCGACGTCACCATCGGATCGATGGTCTTGAGATCGCCGAACGGCCGCACCTTCAGGGTGGTTTGCGCCCACGCCGGCACGGCCGTAACGGCCAGTGCGGCCGCGATGATCATTCCCAGAGATCTGTTCATTATGGTTTCTCTCCCCTCACACGATTTTGTCGTTGGCATAATTGGCTGGTGCGGATTTCTGTCGTTCGACATGGTGGCAGGCCACCCGGTGACCACTGGCTTTTTCCTCGAGCGGCGGTGGCCGCTCGGCGCAGATCGCCGTCGCCATCGGACACCGTGTTCGAAACCGGCACCCGGACGGCAGCGCGCTGGCGCTCGGAATCTCCCCCTGCAGCAATGCACGCCGGCCGCGCCGGCTCGGATGGGTGACCGGAACGGAGTCCAGCAGGGCGCGTGCATAGGGATGCCGCGGATTCTTGAAGAAGGCATCGCGGGAGGCGATTTCGACGATGGTGCCGAGATACATCACCGCAACCGTCGTGCTGATGAATTCCACGACACTCAGGTCGTGGCTGATGAACAGGTAGGCCAGCCCGAGGTCGCGCTTGAGGTCGGCGAGCAGGTTGAGGATCTGCGCCTGGATCGAGACATCGAGCGCCGCGACCGGCTCGTCCGCAACCACCACCGCAGGATTGAGCGCCAGTGCGCGCGCGATGCCGAGGCGCTGCCGCTGGCCGCCCGAGAATTCGTGCGGAAAGCGGTCCCAGTGATGTCGCGCCAGGCCGACGCAATCGAACAGCGTTTCGATCCGGCGGCCGAACGCCGCGTCATCGACCGCGCCGTAGTTGATCAGGGGCTCGGCGATGATCTGGCGCGCGGTCATGCGCGGGTTGAGCGAGGCGAACGGGTCCTGAAACACCAGTTGCACGTTGCGGCGGGCCCGGCGCAGGCTTTCGCCCGC
>DATCXE010000113.1:0-9261 GCA_036565985.1 Bradyrhizobium sp. | reverse complement strand
CGCCACGCGGTATCGGCGGCGATGAACAGCGGTTTGGGTGTCAGGCCGCAGGCCTGTTCGATCCGCGCCCACAACAGCCGCAGCGCGCGGAATTTGGCCAGCGTCAGAAACTGGTCGGCGTCGGCGGCAAGCCGCGCATAGACCATGCCCTGCGCATCCTCGAGCGCGACACCCGACTGCTCGATCGCGCGCAGATAGGCCGTGCCGGAGGCGAGCACGAATGCCAGTTCCTGCACCTCGGATCCGCCCGCATCATGGACCACCCGTCCGTCGGCGGCGGCGAGCGGGCCCTTGAAGCCCATCGCGGCAAGAGCCTGGATCGCGCCGGTGACGGCGGACACGATTTCGGCCCAGCTATAGGGGCTGAAGCCCCACACCGCACAGGATCCCAGCGGGTCGAGCCCGAACCGGATATCGCAGGCTGCGGGATCGATGCCTTTACCCTTGATGTATTCGGCGAGGTGGATGGCCGCCATTCGCGACTGCGGACCGATCTCAAGTTCGATGCCGATGCCGGCGTCGAGATAGATGCCGTCGAGAACCTGCGCGACGGCTTCAGCCGTTGGATCCAGCCCATAGCCGTGGGCGCTGGTGGCGCCTGAAAACACCAGGGCCAGCCCGGTTGCGCCGTTTTCCAGGTCGTGCAGCGCCTGCGCGTTGGCCGCCTTCGCATCGGGATGATCGATCCGCTGCATGATCTGCCAGGGCGCGGCGGCGGCGCGGCCGGCAACCGGCGCCGCACCCAGCGCGCGACGATAGATCGGGTCGATCTTCAATCCATCGGACGTCTTGCTGACCAGCTTCTCGAACGGCGCGCCTTTCAGCACCCCGTCGACCAGCTTCCGCCAGTCCTCGTAGGTGGCCGGAGCAAAATCCCTGGCCAGGGTGAGTTCATCGGTATTGGTGGGGGTCATCCAGCCTTCTGTTCCCTGATCGTCTCTTTGTATTTGGACCGAAGTATTTGGACCGAAATTGCCACGGGGCGGCCGCCAAGCCAAACGGTTGTTTCGGGTCGTTTTCCGGTCAATCCAGCTCGGGCAGCCGCTTTATACCCTCGGTCGAAACTTGCGCCAGCGCGTCAGTGACGCGGCGTCCCGCAATGACACGGTCGGGCACGATCTCGGCCAGCGGCACCAGCACGAAGGCGCGCTCGAAAGCCCGCGGGTGCGGCAGCGTCAGTTCCGGCTTGTCGAGCCGGACATCGTCGTAGGCGATCAGGTCGAGGTCGAGGGTGCGGGGGCCCCAGCGGGTCTCATGGGCGCGGTCGCGGCCGAACTTCTTCTCGATCTTGTGCAGCGTGAACAGCAGCGCGTGCGGATCGAGGCTGGTCTCGATCTCGATGCAGGCGTTGGTAAAGGGCGCCTGGTCTTCCTCGCCCCAGGGCGGGGTGGCGTAGTCCGACGACCGCGCCAGCAGGGCGGCCTGCGTCATGCCGCAGATATTGGAGATGGCCTTGTTGAATGTCGCGCGGACGTCGCCGACATTGCCGCCGAGCGCGATCAGCACGTCAGCCATGTCAGGGCGATCGCCGCTTGCGCGTCAGCACCACGCCGACATCCTCGAAGATCGCGGCGATCGGCGCATGCGGCTTGTGCACGGTGACCTTGACCGCGTCGACGCGGGCAAACGCCGCGAATATCGCGTCGGCGACGGCGCCGGCGGCACGCTCCAGCAGCTTGTAGTTGGTGTTCTTGAATGCCGCCGTCGCGGTCGAAACCACACTGGCATAGGACACGGTGTCGGCGAGGTGATCGGTGTGCGAGGCTTCCGACAGGTCGGCGGAAAGTTCGAGGTCGATGACAAAACGCTGTCCGACTTCGGTCTCATGCTCCATCACGCCGTGGCGGGCATGGATGACAACGCCGGTGATGAAGATCGTATCGCTCATTCCTGTTCCCCGATTGCGGCTGCCACGCGCAGCGCCTGTACGGTTTCGGCGACGTCATGGGTCCGGATGATGCGCGCGCCGCGTTGCGCCGCCACCAGATGAGCCGCGATCGAGCCGCCGAGGCGCTGATGCGGCTCCGATGGCGTCACCGTGCTGATGAAGCGCTTGCGCGAGGCGCCGACCAGCAGCGGCAGTCCAAAGGACTCCAGTTCAGAAAGCCGCGCCAGCGCGGTCATGCTCTGCTCGGGCGTCTTGCCGAAGCCGATGCCGGGATCGAGCACGATCCTGTCGAACGCAATTCCGGCGCTGGCGGCGATCTCGAGCGACCGCGCGAAGAAATCGGCGATATCCTGCATGATGTCGATTGCTGGATCGGCGCTGTCGCGATTGTGCATGATGATGACGGGCACGCGGCGCTCGGCCACCAGTCCGGCCATGCCGGGATCGCGCTGCAGGCCCCAGACGTCGTTGGCGATGCAGGCGCCGTGATCGAGCGCCCAGGCAACGACCGCCGATTTCATGCTGTCGATCGAAACGGGAATGCCGAGCGCCACGACCTCAGGCAGCACCGCCTGCAGGCGCTTCAGTTCTTCGTCCGCGGAAATCGGCTCCGAGCCGTAGGGCCGGGTGGATTCCGCGCCGATGTCGATGATGTCGGCGCCCTCGGCGATCATCCGTCTGGCTTGCGCCAGTGCCCGCTCGGGGGCCGCAAACTGCCCGCCGTCCGAGAATGAATCCGGCGTCACATTGAGCACGCCCATCACCGCCGGATAGGGGCTGGACAACAGCCCGGACAGCACCGAATGACCGGCAGGACCGGTCGCCGCAGTGGGGCTGGGCTTGGTTGCGATCATGCGGTGGCTTTGCGCGGTCCGCGCTGGCGAGTCAAGGCAGCATCCGCCGGTACAACCAGGCGGCTGGTCTGTTCAAGGGCTGCCTGCTTGTTCTGACACGTTTCCCTCGCGCGGACCCACCGGAATCAAGTTCGGGCGGGCTTTTGATCGAAGACGCCTAGTAGCTGATCTTGGGCTGGAGCTTGCGCGCCTGTTCGATCAGTTGCTCGACCGATCTTTCCGAGGGCAAAACCCGGACGAGTTTGCGCCGGCTGTTCACGTCCTTCATGTTCTGCGCCAGCCGTGCCGGATTGCGCAGCGCGAGTTCACGCACGGTGGTGACGCCGGCCGCGCGCACCAGGCCTACCTTGGCCTTGCCCATCCCGGGAATCCGCATGTAGTCGGAAAAATTGGCCCATTCGAGCAGCTGCTGTTCGCTGATCCCGGTCTTCGCCGCGAGCGCCTTGCGCCCCTTGACTGTACGGGCGGCTTCCAGCAGCGCGGCCGTGGTGCGGATGCCTTGCGACTTTAGTTTCGATGCGGAGTAGGCGGTCAAGCCTTCAATCGCCGAGAGAGGATATGTCATGACAATCGAAAAAAATGAATGTGCTTAGATGGTATTTTCCGCGACAGCACTATCAGTGCCGGCCTTTGAGGCCAGCCGCCCAATCAATTCGTTCATGTATTGCCCCGCCCTCAGCCGGTTATACCGGGTCGCCTGTTTGCAAATTTGATCTTGAGCGCCCGCGATCTGAAATTCAAGCGATCAGCGCACATCAGGATGGCTCGGTTCTCGATTCGCGCGGCGAGTGTTGCAGCATTGCAAGAGTGAGTTTTGGATTCTCACTGACTTTTCACGCTCCACGCTCTTTTTTCTGCCGGACGTCGCAAAAACTTTGAGTACCGCGGATGACGCGGCGGCCGGACCACCGTCTGTTCCCCTGTGCTGACGGTTTCAATCGACGGGCAGGATGCGATATGATGGTGTGACCTGGCAACCAAACTCGCCCGATGGGCGCGAAGAGGCGATGTGATGGCGACCTCCGATAACAAGACAGTCGATACCGACGAGAAGATTTTTATCGGGAAGGGCGAACAGGCCGCCTGGTTGTCGCTCGCACTCGCCAATCGGCACGGTCTCGTCACCGGAGCGACCGGAACGGGCAAGACCGTATCGTTGCAGGTAATGGCGGAAGGGTTTGCGCGCGCCGGTGTTCCCGTATTCGCGGCCGACATCAAGGGTGACCTGTCCGGGATCTCCGAAGTCGGCGAGGCCAAGGAATTCATCCTCAAGCGCGCCGGCGAGATGGGCCTCAAGTTTCAGCCGGACCAGTTCTCGACTGTGTTCTGGGACGTGTTCGGCGAGCAGGGACATCCGGTCCGCGCCACCGTCACCGAAATGGGGCCGCTGCTGTTGTCGCGGATGCTCGATCTGAACGATGTGCAGGAAGGCGTTCTCAACGTCGCGTTCCGCGTGGCCGACGAGAGTGGCCTGACGCTGATCGACATGAAGGATCTGCGGTCGCTGCTGGATGCGGTCGTTCCGGTCGGCGGCAAGAAGGGACCGGATGACGAAGAAGATCCCCTGGCGCCGATCCGCAAGGCCGCGCAGAGCTTCGGCAATGTCAGCAAGGCGACAGTTGGAACCATTCAACGCCAGCTGCTGGTGCTGGAAAACCAGGGCGGAACGAAATTCTTCGGTGAGCCGGCACTGACGCTGAAGGATTTCATGAAGACCGACAGCGACGGTCGCGGCATGGTCAACATTCTGGTTGCCGACAAGCTGATGCAGAGCCCCCGGCTGTACGCCACCTTCCTGTTGTGGATGCTGTCGGAGTTATTCGAGGAACTGCCGGAAGCCGGCGACCTGCCGAAGCCGAAACTGGTGTTCTTTTTCGACGAGGCGCATCTGTTGTTCAACGATGCACCGAAGGCGCTGATGGACAAGATCGAGCAGGTGGTCCGCCTGATCCGTTCCAAGGGCGTCGGTGTTTATTTCGTCACGCAAAATCCGATCGACGTGCCGGACAAGGTGCTCGCCCAGTTGGGCAACCGCGTGCAGCACGCGCTGCGCGCCTTCACGCCGCGCGACCAGAAGGCCGTGGCTGCTGCCGCGCAGACTTTCCGGCCCAATCCCAAGCTCGACACCGCCCGCGTCATCATGGAACTCGGC
Source organism: Bradyrhizobium sp. (assembly GCA_036565985.1). Classification (GTDB taxonomy): domain Bacteria; phylum Pseudomonadota; class Alphaproteobacteria; order Rhizobiales; family Xanthobacteraceae; genus Bradyrhizobium. Next base: position 4,367 of record DATCXE010000113.1, on the reverse strand, counting down.
AAGGGCGAAGCACTGGTTTCGTTCCTCGAAGGCGGCGGTACGCCGGCCATGGTCGAGCGCGTCATGATCCGGCCGCCGACGGCACGGATCGGACCGATCACGCCCGAGGAGCGCAAGGCGATCATGAACAAGAGCCCTGTAAAGGGCAAATACGATACCGCGATCGATGCCGAATCCGCCTATGAGGTGCTGCAGAAGCGCGTGGCCGGCACGGCTGCGCCTGCGGACGCACAAGATGGCGGAGCCGGCGCAGGCGGCGGTGTCCTCGGGCAGCTAGGTGCGATCGTCGGCACTATCTTCGGCACCAATGTCAAGCGCGGGCGGCTTTCGACCGGCCAGGTCATTGCACGAGACGTCACCCGCTCGGTCACCAACAAGGTGATCGGCGGCGTGGTGGCCGATCTCGGCAAATCGGTGGGCGGCTCGCTCGGTGCCTCGGTCGGCCGCTCGCTGGTGCGCGGCGCGCTCGGCGGATTGCTGCGGCGGTAGCGCCGCGCGCTCTCTCTGACTTCCGGAACGGGCATGTGCTGAGATATCCGTCGTTGCGAGCGCCGCTCGATCTTCTTTATCTGGCCTGCTGCATCGCGCTGACGGCCGACGTGCTGGTCCCGGAAATCTGGGGCGGCGGCAAGACCAAGGATTATCCGCTCTGGTTCTGGGCAGGCCAGCAGGTATTGCAGGGCAAGGACCTCTATCCAAGCAATCCCTCCACTTATTTCGATTTCATCTATCCGCCGCTATCTGCGGTGCTGCTGGCGATCCCGAGTTTCTTCGGCAAGATCCCGCTTTATCTCGGCCTGGCGTTGCTCAATGCCGTGGCCTGGTGGATGACGGCGCAATTCTCGCACGCGATGACGGGATCGGGACACAAGCCCGGGCCGTGGCTGGAAGCGCTGCCGGGTTTTGTCACCGTCACCTTCGTGTTCGACATGTTCGACCTCGGACAGCCGAATTTGGTGCTGCTGGCGCTGATGCTGTACGGGTTCTGGCTGCTGCGGGACCAGCGCGGATGGATGGCGGGCAGCATGTTTGCGCTCGCCACCGCCATCAAGGTTTTTCCGGTGGCGGTGCTTCCCTATCTGGTGTGGCGGAGACAATGGGCCGCTGCCGCAAGCATGCTGGTTTTCATCGGTGTGTTTCTGTTCGTGCTGCCGGCGCCGTTTCGCGGCTTCCAGCACAACGCGACGGAGCTGAAGAACTGGTACCAGGGCATGGTGGGGTCGAGCTCTGAGAAGGGGTTCGGACAGCGCGACAAGCAGAACTGGTCGTGGGTCAACCAGTCCATCGTCGCCATGACGCACCGGCTGACGCGACCGGTGAACTACAATCAGGACAAGCCGGCCAAGCCGGTGCGAACCATGAATATCGCTGATCTCGATTTCAGGACGGCGAACTGGATCGTGCTGGCGGTATCGCTGCTGATCGGCCTCGGTTATGTCGCCGTCATGCCGACGGCCACCCGCCGGACCGAGCGCTCGGATGCCGAGGAAATCGGCATACTGTTCTGCCTGATGACGGTGGCCTCGCCGCTGGCTCGACAATACTACTTCATATGGTTGTTCTTCCCGTTGACCGTACTGATGCATCGGGCCGCCTATGACCCGCGGCCGGCGGTCAAGGCCGGCACATGGTCGTTGCTCGCTATCGCGAGCGGCCTGCTGTGCCTGTCGCTTCCGGTGTTTCCGAACGACGTGCAGGCGTATGGCAACAATCTCGCGGCCACCATTCTGCTCGTGGCGGGGCTGGTCTGGCACATGCTGCATCCTCCCGCCCCTGAAGACGCCTTGCCTTGGGCCACGGGCGGGCTACAACTTCATGCAGATAGCAGCAAGGCCCACAGCCAGGGATAATCAGCATGTCCAACGCGCAAATACAGCCGGTCCTCGATCACATCGACGCCGATTTCGACAACAGCCTGGAACGGCTGTTTGCGCTGCTGCGGATCAAGTCGATCTCCGCCGATCCGGCCTTCGCCGCCGATTGCAAGGCGGCTGCCGATCATCTCGCGTGCGACATCGCGACGCTGGGCTTCAAGGCCGAGGTGAGGCCGACGGCGGGACATCCCGCGATCGTTGCCAAGGCCAATGGCAGTGCGGACGGTCGTCCGCACGTCCTGTTCTACGGCCATTATGATGTGCAGCCGGTCGATCCGCTCAACCTGTGGCACCGTCCGCCGTTCGAGCCTGTCGTCACCGATCACGCCGATGGCCGCAAGATCATCGTTGCGCGCGGGGCCGAGGACGACAAGGGGCAGTTGATGACCTTCATCGAGGCCTGCCGCGCCTGGAAGAAGGTCACGGGATCGCTGCCGGTCGATGTCACGATCCTGATCGAAGGCGAAGAAGAAGTTGGTTCCAAGAATTTCGTGCCGTTCATGGAGGCGATCAAGGATGAGCTGAAGGCCGACTTCGCGCTTGTTTGCGACACCGGCATGTGGGATCCGAACACGCCCGCCATCACGACCTCGCTGCGCGGCTTGATGTACGACGAGGTCACCATCAAGGCCGCCAACCGCGACCTGCATTCCGGTGTGTTCGGCGGCGGCGCGCGCAACCCGATCCGCGTGCTGACCAACATCCTCGGCGGCCTGTTTGACGACAACGGCCGCATCACCATTCCAGGCTTCTACGATGGCGTGAAGGATCTGCCGCCCGATATCCTGGCGCAATGGAAGAACCTGAACCTCACGCCCGAGTCGTTCCTGAAGCCAATCGGCCTCTCGATCCCTGCCGGTGAAAAGGATCGTCTGCTGATCGAGCAGGTATCCTCGCGTCCGACCTGCGACATCAACGGCATCGTCGGCGGCTATACCGGCGAGGGCTCGAAAACCGTGATCCCGGCGGAAGCTTCCGCAAAGGTCTCCTTCCGTCTGGTCGAGGGCCAGGACCCGCAGAAGATCAAGAAGGCGTTCCGCGACTATGTCACGACGCGGCTTCCGGGCGACTGCAAGGCTGTCTTTACCGAGCACTCCAGTGGAGCGGCCATCGCGCTTGACTGGAACATGAAGCCGCTGGCGGCTGCCAAGCGCGCACTGACCGAGGAATGGGGCAAGGAGGCGCTGCTGGTCGGCTCCGGCGCCTCGATTCCTATTGTTGCGGATTTCAAGCGCACGCTCGGCCTCGACAGCCTTCTGATCGGCTTCGGTCTCGACGACGACAACATCCACTCGCCGAACGAGAAGTACGACCTGAAGAGCTTCCACAAGGGCATCCGCTCCTGGGCCCGGATCCTGGCAGCGCTCGCGGAGCCGGCGAAGTAGGCCCGTAGGATGGGTAGAGCGAAGCGAAACCCATCACTTCGTCATGCGAGCAATTCATGACCGCATACCGTCGCAATTTCATCCCCGGCGGTTGTTTCTTCTTTACGGTCAACCTCGCTGATCGTCGGTTGCGGCTGCTGACGGAAAATGTCGAAACTCTGCGCTCTGCCTTTCGTGAAATCCGCCAACGTCATCCGTTCACGATTGACGCAATGGTCGTGCTGCCAGATCATCTCCATGCGGTCTGGACGATGCCGGAAGGCGATCGCGATTTTGCAAAACGCTGGCGGCTGATCAAATCGACGTTCTCACGCAACTTTGCTGCCGGTGAGTCTGTTTCAGCCAGCCGCGCTGCCAAAGGTGAGCGTGGCATTTGGCAGCGGCGCTATTGGGAGCACACGATCCGCGATGAGGACGATTTGGCGCGTCACATCGACTACATTCATATCAATCCGGTCAGGCATGGCTTTGTAACAAGGGTCAGCGATTGGCCCCATTCATCGTTCCACCGCATGGTGAAACTCGGAATCTACCCCGAAGATTGGGTAGGTGATCTTGCGGAACTGGGAACGAATTTCGGCGAGCGGTCTTAGCGTCGTGACATGATGGGTTTCGCTGCGCTCTACCCATCCTACGGAACCAATGAAAACGCCGCCCGGAATTGGGCGGCGTTTTGATTCGGTCGTGTAGAGGTCGTTGGCGACTATCTTACACGGCAATTGCCAATTTTCAATTCCGGTAGCCGGGATCGATGCGATCGAGTTTGCGCAACAGCGGCGGCCACACCAGGTTGGTGGAGCGCAGTTCGGCACGGTCCGAATTGCCGAACAGCTGCTCGTTCTTGTCGATCACGGCCTGTTCGACCGGGTAGGCAGTCGGCCCCAGCATGCGGGTGCGCACCTGCATCGTGCAGGCCCGCTCCAGATGATACATGCGCTCGAAGGCGGCCGCGACGGAACGGCCGACCGTCAGCGTGCCGTGATTGCGCAGCAGCATGTGGTTCTTGTTGCCGAGATCCTTCTGCAGCCGCGGGCGTTCGTCATGGTCCAGCGCGATGCCTTCGTAATCGTGATAGGCGAGGTCGTGGGTGACGAACTGCGCCGTCTGG
>DATCXE010000105.1:0-2821 GCA_036565985.1 Bradyrhizobium sp. | reverse complement strand
ATCCTCCGACGCCAGCCAGGACACCATCGATGCGAGTTCTTCCACCAGCACAAATCGTCCCTTCGGAATCTTCGACAGCATGAAGTCGATGTGCTGCTGCGTCATCTGGTCGAAGATAGCGGTCTTGGCCGCCGCAGGTGTCACCGCGTTGACGAGGATGTCGTGCTGCGCGAGCTCCTTGCCGAGCGATTTTGTCAGTGCGATCAGGCCGGCCTTCGAGGCGGAATAATGCGCGGCGTTCGGGTTGCCCTCCTTGCCGGCGATGGAGGCGATGTTGACGATGCGGCCATATTTTTGCTTGAGCATCGACGGCACGATCGCCTTGCAGCAGATGAACGGCCCATCGAGATTGATGCGCAGCACCTTGCGCCATTCCTCGAGGTCGGTTTCCCACACCGACTTGTTGATGCCGGCGATGCCGGCGTTGTTGACGAGGATGTCGATCTTGCCGAGTGCCTTCAGGGTTTCGGCGCAGGTGTTCTCGACAGCGGCGAGATCTGACACGTCGACCTTGAATGCGGATACCGCCGGGCCGATTTCCTTGGCGGTCTTTTCCGCGAACGGCAGGTCGTGATCCCAGATCGCAACCTTCGCGCCCGACGCGACGAAGCGCTCGGCGATCGCGCGGCCAAACCCCTGCGCCCCGCCGGTGACGACGGCGCAGCGGCCGTTGAGATCGATCTTGTTCATGGGAAAGCCCTCGATCCCGTGGACGTCAGAGCATGTAGCCGCCATCGACGACGAGGTCGACGCCGGTGGTGAAGGCGGCTTCGTCGCTCGCCAGGTAGACCGCCATGGCCGCGATTTCCTCTGCGGTGCCCAGCCGGCCCATCTTCTGGCGGGCGATGAACATCTCTTTGCCTTGCGGACCGACGGCTGCGGCGCGGTCGAGCATCGAAGGCGTCTCCACGGTGCCGGGGCAGATGCTGTTGCAGCGGATGCCCTGGGTGATGAAGTCGAGCGCAACCGCGCGGGTGAGTAACGATACCGCCGCCTTGGACGCACTGTAGACGTAACGGTTGGCCGGTGGCCGAAGCGCAGCGCAGGACGAGATGTTGACGATGCTGCCTCCTCCGCCCGCCAGCATCGCCGGCAGGAACGCCTTGATGGTTCGGTGCATGGATTTGACGTTGAGGTCGAACGAGAAGTCCCAGTCCTCCTCCGAACAGTCCAGGATGGTTCCGTGGTGCACGAAGCCCGCCGCGTTGAGCAGGATGTCGATCTTTCCAATGCGCTTGGCAAAGGCGTCGACCTCGGCGGTGCTGCGAACATCGAGTCGTGCCGTCTCGGCGACGCCTTCCTTGCCGAGGCTCGCGATGCCGCTTTCATTGATGTCGGTGGCGATCACCGTAGCGCCTTCGCGCGCGAATGCTGTCGCGCATGCACGCCCGATCCCCGCCGCTGCGGCGGTGACAACAGCACGCTTTCCCTTCAGTCGATCTGACATTTTTTTCTTCTCCTTGTCTCCCTTCCGTCATTGCGAGGAGCGAAGCGACGAAGCAATCCATCCTTGCTATGCCGCGCGATGGATTGATTCGCTCGCAATGACGGCGATCGGCTAATGATTATCCCGCGCCACGCCGACGGTGCCCGCAATGTTTTGATACCGCGTGGCGATCTCCATGCAGGCGCCGCTGGCGTGCTGACCGACGGTCGAGCGATAGAGTTCCTGCCACGGCGTCTGGTTCGCCGGGTAGGGGAATCCGCCCTTGGCCTTCAACTCTGCGCGACGCTTCGTCAATTCATCGCTCGAGATCAGGATGTTGGCGTCGCCCGTGTTGAGATCGATGCGAACCTTGTCGCCGGTTTTGAGGATCGCCAGCCCGCCGTCGGCGGCGGCTTCCGGCGAGGCGTTGAGGATCGATGGCGAGCCCGACGTGCCGGATTGCCGGCCGTCGCCGATGCAGGGCAGCGAGAGGATGCCGCGTTTGATCAGCGCCGCCGGCGGTTGCATGTTCACGACCTCGGCGCCGCCGGGATAGCCGATCGGACCGGCGCCGCGGATGAACAACACGCAGTGCTCGTCGATCTCGAGCGAGGGGTCGTCGATCCGCTCATGGTAATCCTCCGGTCCCTCGAACACGATGGCGCGGCCTTCGAACGCGTTGAGATCCTTCGGATTGGAGAGATAGCGGTCGCGGAATTCCTTGGAGATCACGCTGGTCTTCATGATCGCGGAATCGAACAGATTGCCACGCAGCACCAGGAAGCCGGCGTCCTTTACCAGCGGCTTGTCGTAACTCCAGATCACGTCGCCGTCGGGCCTGGCCGCCTCGCGGCAGTTTTCGCCCATGCTGCGACCGTTGACGGTCAATGCGTCTTCATGGATGCGCTTGTGCGCCATCAGTTCGCGCACCACCGCCGGCACGCCGCCGGCGCGGTGATATTCCTCGCCGAGATAAAAGCCGGCCGGCTGCATGTTCACCAGCAGCGGAATGTCGTGGCCGTGCTTCTGCCAGTCGTCGATCGAAAGTTCGACGCCGATATGCCGTGCCAGCGCGTTGATGTGGATCGGCGCATTGGTCGAGCCGCCGATCGCCGAATTCACCACGATGCAGTTCTCGAACGCCTTGCGGGTCAGGATGTCGGAGGGCTTCAGATCCTCCCAGACCATTTCGACGATGCGTTTTCCGGTCTCATAGGCGATCTGGCCGCGCTCGCGGTAGGGCGCGGGGATTGCCGCGCAACCCGGCAACGACATGCCGAGCGCTTCTGCGAGCGAGTTCATGGTCGAGGCGGTGCCCATGGTGTTGCAGTGGCCGACCGACGGGGCCGAGGACGCCACGATCTCGATGAACTCGTTGTAGTCGATTTCGCCGGC
>DATCXE010000087.1:0-8960 GCA_036565985.1 Bradyrhizobium sp. | reverse complement strand
CTGTTCCAGCAGGGTGCGCTGTTTTCATCGCTGACGGTGCGTCAGAACATCCAGTTTCCCCTGCGCGAAAATCTCGTGCTTTCGGACGCCCTCATGGACGAAATCGCCACAGCCAAGCTCGAGATGGTCGGGCTCAAGCCGGAAGACGGCGACAAGTACCCTTCCGAGTTGTCAGGCGGCATGACCAAGCGCGTCGCGCTGGCGCGTGCATTGGCGCTCGATCCCGCCATCGTATTCCTCGACGAGCCGACCTCCGGGCTCGATCCGATCTCCGCCGGCGATTTCGATGCGTTGATCAAGACACTGCAGAAGACGCTGGGCTTGACGGTGTTCATGGTGACCCATGATCTCGCCAGCCTCAACACCGTCTGCGACCGTGTGGCGGCGCTGGCCGACGGCAAGATCGTTGCCATCGGCCCGATGCGCGAACTGCTTCAATCCGAGCATCCCTGGGTGCGGGCCTATTTCCACGGCAAGCGCTCCCAGATGCTGCAACCCAAAGCGAGTTGAGACATGGAAACCCGCGCCCCCTTCGTCATTGTCGGCGCCTTCGTGCTGGCTGCTATCGCCGCCGTGTTCGGCTTCGTCTACTGGCTGCAGAACACCGGAGGGCTCGGCCCGCGCACGAGCTATCAGGTCCAGTTCGAGGGGTCGGTACCAGGATTATTGGTCGGCGCTGCCGTGCTGTTCAATGGAATCCGGGTCGGCGAAGTGACGGCTCTTGGGCTCGCCCCCGATAACCCCCGCGGCGTCAACGCAACCATCTCGGTGGCGTCGGTGACGCCGGTGCGCGCCGACACCAGGGTGGGCCTGGAGTTTCAGGGATTGACCGGCGTTCCGGTCATCGCGCTGGAGGGCGGTTTGCTGGTGGCCAAGGGCGAAAAGGTGCCGACGCTGGTCGCCGAGCCCGGCGCAGGGCAGGGGATGACGCAAGCCGCACGTGACGCGTTGCGCAAGGTGGATGCGGTGCTGACGGAAAACTCCGGCGCGTTGAAGGACACCATCGCCAACTTCAAGGTGTTCTCGGAAGGCCTGGCGCGCAACACCGGCAAGCTCGACGGCATCGTCGCCGGCCTTGAGCGCATGACCGGCGTCACCAGTCCGCCACCGAAGATCACCTATGATTTGAGCGCGCTGCAAAGTCCGGGACCGGTGGGCAAGGTCATCAACGTGCAATGGGCAATCCCGGAGCCGACGGCGGTGGCCATGCTGGAGACGCAGCGCTTCCTGTTCTCGCCGGCTCAGGAATATCCGGGATTCGCGGAGGCGATGTGGGCCGACGCGCTGCCAAAACTGATACAGGCGCGCCTGATCGAAAGCTTTGAGAATTACGATATCGCGCATGCGCCACTGCGGGCGGCGGATACCGGGCAGACTGAATTCCAGCTGCTGGTTGACCTCAGGCGGTTTCGTATCGTCGTCGAATCCCGGCCTGCCGCCGAGATCGGTCTGTCGGCCAGGATCGTCGACAAGAACGGCAACGTCGTCGCCTCGCGGTTGTTCGAGGCGAGCGAGAATTTTGCTTCGGTCGTTCCGGCTGAAGCTGTCGCTGCGTTCAGCACGGCGTTCGGCCGCCTCGCGAAAGAAATGATCGCCTGGACGGCGCAGTCGTATCCGGCAAGATAGGCGGTGGATCTCGCCTCGGGGACGTGACCCGCCCGAGCCTCGGCTATTCGAGCGTCTTCAGGTACGCGAGCAGGTCACCGATCTGGTCCGGCTCGAGTTGAAACTCCGGCATGGTCGGATGCCCGGTCTGAATGCCTTCAGCCAGCGCTTCGGCCAGTGTTTCTACGGGGTAGCGCTTGTGCAACGTCCGGAACGGCGGCGCGATCTTCAGCGGGCTCGGTGAAACCTTGTCGATCGAATGACACTTCGCGCAGTTGTTCATGGCGAAGGTCTTGCCCCGCTGTTCCTGGGGTGAGGCCGCCGTCGCGGGCGTCAGGGGGAGGAGGGCGAGTGCCAGCGGCAGTAAAATGCGTTCAATCATCGCAGCACGGACTCCGTGGAATGGGCTCCCAGCCCGGAATCGCACAATGCCGGTTTAATCGGCGGCGAATTTGATCTGCATCAACCAGCGGGCGCTGGATTCGCTAGAATGAACTATATCTCCGGCGGCCTGAGCATCCTGCCGTGGCCAGGAGATGTGGCGGCCAACCTGGCGCTCGAACGGGCAGTGGCAATGATACGAACCATCTCTCCGAATCCCAGTCGCGCCAATTTCGGCCGCTGCGCGGCCTGTGCCGTCCGCTCGCTGAGCATCTGCGGCGCGCTCGACCAGAACGATCTGGTGGAGTTCGAGCGGATTGCCCGCCATGTCCAGCTCGCTCCCAATGAGGCGCTTTTCACGGCGGGCCAGATCGCCCGTTCCGTCCACAATGTGAGCGCGGGCGTCGCGCGCCTGTACAAGTTGCTGCCGGACGGACGTCGTCAGATCATCGGCTTTGCCCTTCCGGGGGATTTTCTCGGCACCGCCCCGTCCGATCGCTACGGCTATTCGGCGGATGCGATCGACGCCGTGTCGGTATGCCGTGTCTCCAGGGAAGCGTTCGCCCAGTTCATTGAACAGCGGCCGCACTTTCTGATTCGGATCAACGAGATAGCGTCTCGCGAACTCATGCTGGCCCAGGAACAGATGCTGCTGTTGGGCCGACGCACGGCGGAGGAGAAGGTTGCGTCGTTCCTCGTCGGCTGGCGGGAGCGCCTGGCCCATATCGGCGACAACAGGCAAACCATCACACTGCCCATGAGCCGGCAGGATATCGCGGATTATCTGGGACTGACGATCGAAACCGTAAGCCGGACGCTGACGCGGTTCGAACGCGAGAAGATGCTCGTCATCGTCACCGGCGGCGTGCGTCTCCTCGATCCGGGCCGGGCCGCGGCCATGGCGGCGGCGTAAATTTTCCAGCGCCACCGCAATTCAAAATTGACTCAGGTCAAAGCCCGAACGAAGGCACGCCGGCATGCTCTCTCCATCACAGGAGGTCATTCCATGCCGACAGAGTCGTTGCTTGTTGCCGTCTGCGTCGTTGCGATGTTCGTGGTTTTCGGCGCGGTGCTGGCCTGGGGTGACATGCAGACCCGCACGAAACAATTGGCCCGGCAGCCCCATGGCAAGCGCCGGGCGTTCTGACGTCGGGCGCTGGGCGCGATGTCCTCTGCGGGAGGAGATTTTTTATTGTCATTGAGACTGTTTGACGCCCGTATGGTTGCCCGCTGGGTGCGCGCCGTCGTCGCCAGGTTCAAGCGCCCGCCAGAGTCGAGCGGCAAGAGTAGCAGAACAGAACGAGTGGAAGTATCGGCGCCAACGCAGGTCGGCCTGACGGTTGGCCCCAACTGTTGCTGAACGATCAACGTCTATCCGGCGCGTTCGCCGATATTTCCCCAAGCAACCGAAATTTGACTTCGATCAAATCGCCTGTGGCGAAGCTGTGGTCATTGAGACCCGCATTTGCAGAAGAGAATCGCGCATGACCCAAACTCAAACCGCAAAATCGATGTCACACGGCGAAGCCGGTCTGACGCTGGTGTTCGCGTTATCCGCGCTGCTGTGCCTGTTTGCGGCAGCCAAGGCGCAGGATACCGCCTTCGCCTTTCACGCCTCGCTGGCATCCGCCGCCAGCCTGTGGGCGGTCTTTGCGATCGTAAACCGGTATTTCGATCGCCCGGCATCGCTGCCGGCGCGGGAAATCAGCGGCCGGCCCAACTACAATATGGGCCCGATCAAATTCGCCGCTGCGATGTCGGTAGTCTGGGGTATCGCCGGATTTGCGGTCGGGCTGCTGATCGCCGCGCAACTCGCGTGGCCCGCGCTGAACTTCGATCTGCCATGGACCAGCTTTGGCCGGCTGCGGCCGCTGCATACGTCAGCGGTCATCTTTGCCTTTGGCGGCAACGTCCTGGTCGCGACCTCGTTCTACGTCGTTCAGAAGACCTGCCGCGCGCGTCTGGCGGGCGACCTCGCGCCATGGTTCGTTGTCCTAGGCTATAATTTCTTCATCGTGGTCGCGGGCACCGGCTACCTGCTCGGCGTGACGCAATCCAAGGAATATGCCGAGCCGGAATGGTACGCCGATCTGTGGCTGACCATTGTCTGGGTGGTCTATCTGCTGGTCTTCCTGGTCACCATCATCAAGCGCAAAGAGCCGCACATCTTTGTCGCCAACTGGTTCTATCTGGCCTTCATCGTCACCATCGCCGTACTCCATCTCGGGAACAATCCCGCACTGCCGGTGTCGGTGTTCGGTTCGAAATCCTACGTCGCCTGGGCCGGCGTCCAGGATGCGATGTTCCAATGGTGGTACGGGCACAATGCGGTCGGCTTCTTCCTCACCGCCGGCTTCCTCGCCATCATGTACTACTTCATTCCGAAGCGCGCCGAGCGGCCGGTCTATTCCTACCGGCTGTCGATCATCCACTTCTGGGCGATCATCTTCCTCTACATCTGGGCCGGTCCGCATCATCTCCATTACACCGCGCTGCCGGATTGGGCGCAGACGCTCGGCATGACGTTTTCCATCATGCTGTGGATGCCTTCCTGGGGCGGCATGATCAACGGCTTGATGACGCTGTCGGGCGCCTGGGACAAGCTGCGGACCGATCCGGTCCTGCGGATGCTGGTCGTGTCGGTCGCCTTCTACGGCATGGCCACCTTCGAAGGCCCGCTGATGTCGATCAAGGTGGTGAATTCGCTCAGCCACTACACTGACTGGACCATCGGGCACGTTCATGCCGGCGCACTCGGCTGGGTCGGATTCGTTTCGTTCGGCGCGCTGTATTGCCTGGTTCCCTGGCTGTGGGATCGCAAGGGCCTCTACAGCCTGAAGCTGGTCAACTGGCACTTCTGGATCGCGACCATCGGCATCGTGCTCTACATCTCGGCGATGTGGGTGTCCGGAATCCTGCAGGGCCTGATGTGGCGGGCCTACACCTCGCTCGGCTTCCTCGAATATTCGTTCATCGAAACCGTGGAAGCGATGCATCCCTTCTACATCATTCGCGCAGCCGGCGGGGCGCTGTTCCTGATCGGATCATTGATCATGGCCTACAATCTCTGGATGACGGTGCGCGTCGGTGAGGCCGAAGTGCAGTCGCCCATCGCTCTTCAGCCGGCGGAATGAGGAGCGCTCCAATGTCTTTCTGGTCACGGCACCAAATCTTCGAAAAGAACTCGATCGTCCTGGTCGCGGGGATCCTCGTGGTGATCGCCATCGGCGGCCTCGTCGAGATCACTCCGCTGTTCTATCTCAAGAGCACCATCGAGAAGGTCGACGGCATCCGGCCGTACACCCCGCTCGAGCTTGCGGGCCGCAACATCTACGTTCGCGAGGGCTGCTATCTCTGCCATTCGCAGATGGTCCGGCCGCTCCGCGATGAAGTCGAGCGATACGGCCATTACTCGCTCGCGGCCGAAAGCATGTACGACCATCCCTTCCAGTGGGGATCCAAGCGGACCGGTCCCGATCTTGCCCGCGTCGGCGGCAAGTACTCCGATGAATGGCATGTAACGCATCTGGCCAATCCGCGCGCGATCGTGCCGCAATCGGTCATGCCCGGTTATGCCTTCCTGTCCAAGACCGAGGTCGACGAGGCAAGCGTCGCGGCCCATCTGCGTACCAGCCGCAGCATCGGCGTGCCCTATACGGACGACCAGGTTGCCAATGCCGTCGCCGATCTCAAGGCCCAGGCCGATCCTGACAATGCCGGCGTGGACGCCTTCACCAAACGCTATCCGAAGGCGGTTTCCCGCAACTTCGACGGCAAGCCGGGGACGCCGACGGAAATGGATGCCCTGGTCGCGTACCTGCAGATGCTCGGCACGCTGGTCGACTTCAAACTTTACAACGAAAAAGCCAATCTTCGCTGAGAAGGCAGAACGATGAAAGCAATTCTCACGGCTCACAATATCGCGTCGGATTTCGTCACGTCGTTCTGGACGCCGGTATTTGTCGGACTTTTCCTCGCCATCGTGGCCTACGCCTTTTGGCCGCGCAACAAGACTGCCTTCGACGAAGCGGCGAAGATGCCGTTGCGCGAGGAGTGACGCGATCATGACCGAACACAGCGATATCGATCACGTTACCGGAAGAGCCACCACCGGTCACGAATGGGACGGCATCAAGGAGCTCAACACGCCGCTGCCGCGCTGGTGGGTGATCACCTTCTACGCAACCATTCTCTGGGCGGTCGGCTACTGGATCGTGTACCCGGCATGGCCGATGCTCTGGAGCCACACGACCGGAATATGGAACTACTCCACCCGCGCAGAGGTCGCCAGCGAACTCGCCAATTTGGAGAAGATCCGCGGCACCAAGATGGCGGCTCTCGGCTCGGCACCGCTGGCCGAGATCGCCAAGGATCCCGCCTTGCTCGCGCTCGCTCGCGCCAGCGGCAAGACGGTGTTCGGCGACAATTGCGCGCCGTGCCACGGCACCGGCGGCGCCGGCGCCAAGGGTTATCCGAATCTCAACGACGACGAATGGCTCTGGGGCGGCAGCCTCGAGCAGATCATGCAGACGATCCAGTTTGGCGCCCGCTCCGGGCATCCAAAAACTCACGAGAGCGCCATGCTCGCCTTCGGCAAGGAGGGCGTCCTCAAGAACGACCAGATCGTGACCGTCGCCAATTATGTCCGGTCGCTGTCGGGCCTGCCTACGAGCCCCGGCTACGACGCGGCTGCCGGTGCGAAGATCTTCGCGGACAACTGCACCTCCTGCCATGGCGACAAGGGCAAGGGAAATCAGGAGCTCGGCGCGCCCGATCTCACCGACAAGATCTGGCTCTACGGTTTGGATGAGGCGACGCTGGTCGAGACGATCAGCAACGGCCGCGCCGGCGTCATGCCCGCCTGGGTCGGCCGGCTCGATCCCTCCACGATCAAGGCGCTGACGGTCTACGTTCACTCGCTGGGCGGAGGAAAATAGCCGCCGGGGGGCAAGTCGCGTTCTTGTTTGAGGTGCATCAAACGCGTTTGCGGTGCGGGGCCTACAGTGAACTCACGATGCGAGATCAACGCCTGCGATGAACAAGCCCGTGAAGCCGACCGAACTGCAGCTTGACGACGACGGGCCGCTTTATGCGGCCCAGAAGAAGGTCTACCCGCAGAGCGTTTCCGGCACCTTCCGCCGCACCAAATGGGGCCTGATGGCGTTCTGCCTCGGCGTCTATTACCTGCTGCCGTTCGTGCGATGGAACCGTGGACTGGGCGCGCCGGACCAGGCGGTGCTGGTCGACCTGCCGAACAGCCGCTTCTATTTCTTCTTCATCGAGCTGTGGCCGCAGGAGGTCTATTACTTCACCGGGCTGCTGATCGTTGCGGCGCTCGCGCTGTTCCTGATGAATGCCATCGGCGGCCGCATCTGGTGCGGCAATCTCTGCCCGCAGACGGTCTGGACCGACCTGTTCTATGCCGTCGAGCGGTGGATCGAGGGTGACCGGCGCGAGCGCATGCGCAAGGACGCCGCCAAGGGCACCATGAAGCTCCAGCGCTTCGCCGAACTCGTGCTGAAGCATTCGATCTGGCTGATGATCGCCTGGTGGACCGGCGGCGCCTGGGTGCTCTACTTCAACGATGCCCCGACGCTGGTAAAACAGCTCATCACGTTCCAGGCGCCTGCCATCGCCTATATCTGGATCGGCATACTGACCGCCACGACCTATGTCTTCGCCGGCTGGATGCGCGAACAGGTGTGCGTCTACATGTGCCCCTGGCCGCGGATCCAGGCTGCGCTCACCGACGAATGGGCGCTCAACGTCACCTATAAATACGATCGCGGCGAGGCGCGCACGTCGCTGAAGAAGGCGAACGAACTGCGGGCGCTCGGTCAGCCCGTCGGCGACTGCATCGATTGCTATCAATGCGTCGCCGTGTGCCCGACCGGCATCGACATCCGTGACGGAGCGCAGCTCGACTGCATCCAGTGCGGCCTCTGCATCGACGCCTGCGATGCCGTGATGACCAGGATCGGCCGGGAAACCCGCCTGATCGGTTACGACAACGACATCAACATCCACCGCCGCGAGGCCGGCAAGCCGCCGATCTATCGTATCGTGCGGCCTCGTACCGTCATCTACGCCGCCATGATCGCAGCCGTCGGCGCGATCATGCTATACGCGCTGCTGACCCGGACATTGCTCGACGTCAACGTGCTGCACGATCGCAATCCGGTCGCGGTGAAGCTGAGCGATGGATCGATCCGCAACGCCTACACTGTCCGTCTTTTGAACAAGCGCGGTTTCGACCGCGTCATCGCGATCGACGTCGATGGGCCGGTCAACGCCACGCTTCATGTCGTCGGCGCCGATTCGGTGACGCAGGACCGGCCGATGATCGTCCTGGCACGCGACACGACCACCGAGTTGCGGATTCTGGTGACGGCCCCGGCGGAAAACAATCCCGAGAAATCCGTTCCCGTGCATTTTCGCGTCACCGACATCGGACTGGGCGAGGTCGCCTCTGCGACCGATCATTTCGTGTCGCCATGACGTGCGAGAGGAGTGTTTACATGAGCCGAACCCGTTCGCCAAAGCCTCTGACGGGGGCCAAGGTGTTTCTCATCCTGGTGGCGTTCTTCGGCGTCGTGATCGCGGTCAACATGGTGATGATGCGCTTTGCGATCCAAACCCTGCCGGGCACCGAGGTCGACAGCGCCTACAGCGCCAGCCTCGCCTACGAGAAGGAGATCGCGACCGCCCGCGACCAGAGCGCACGCAACTGGAAGGTCGACGCGCATGTCGAGCGCAGCGGGCAGGGCGGCGCGATGCTCCAGGTCGAGGCGCGCGACAGTTTTGGCCGCCCGATGTCCGGCCTGAAGTTTCAAGGCCGGTTCGAGCGGCCGACCGACCGGCGGGCCGATCTTCCGGTCGCACTCGCCGAGGTCGGGATCGGCATCTACCGCGGAAGCGCCGATGCCATCGCGCCCGGCCAATGGGATCTGGTGATCGAAGGCGTAGCGGCAGGG
>DATCXE010000086.1:0-7091 GCA_036565985.1 Bradyrhizobium sp. | reverse complement strand
TACCCGCATCATCGTCGACAGCAATGCGCCGCAGCAGGGCCCCTACGTCATCTGCTTCCAGAACGGTTGCATGTCCGACTACGAAGCAACCCCCGAGTTGATCGCAAGCCTGAAGAAGGGCCAGAATCTCGTTGTTCAGGCGATCAATTCCAACGGCGCGCCGTTGACGCTGCCGCTGCCGCTGGCCGGTGAATTCGCCAAGGCCTATGACGGTCCGCCGACCGATCCGAAGGTTTTCGAGGAAAACCAGAAGAAGCTGCAGGAAGAGTTGCAGAAGCGGGCAGAAGAACAGCGGAAGAAGCTTGAGGCCGCCGGCGGGCCCGGTGCCGCCAATCCGGCTGCGAAGTAAGCGTCGCGCCGTTCGACAAAACAAAAGGCGCCCTGGAAGGGCGCCTTTTTGGTTGCCGGAAGCAATGGCTAGCTAGTTCAGCGAGGGATTGCGCGGGCGGTAGCCGCCGGCCTTGTCCTTCACGAAAATCTCCGCCACCTGCGAATGCCGGATCGGTTCGCCGGAATCGTCGGGCAGCAGATTCTGCTCGGAGACGTAGGCGACGTATTCGGAGTCAGAATTCTCCGCGAGCAGATGATAGAACGGCTGATCCTTGTGCGGCCGAACCTCCTCGGGGATCGACAACCACCATTCCTCGGTATTGTTGAATTCCGGATCGATGTCGAAAATCACGCCACGGAATGAGAACACCCGGTGGCGGACGATCTGCCCGATCTGAAATTTGGCGGTGCGCGCTTTGATCATGTCCCGTCGAATAGACCATGATTGTGGCCGATGCTAGGGGCATTAGATCGAATTAACCTTTAGGCGTGGTGACCACATCCTGGGCCATGATCCCGAAATCATTGATGAAAAGACGTTTCCGAGATGGCTGATATTCTCAATCTCGCGATCCCCTATTTTGGCCTGATCTTCATTGGCTTCGCCTGCGGCAAGACCCGGGGACTGCCGGAATCCGGCCTCGCCTGGATGAATTTCTTCCTGCTGTACGTTTCGCTGCCGGCGCTGCTGTTCCGCATCATGTCGGAGACGCCGTTCTCCGAACTGAACAATCCGCCCTTCCTGATCGCAACCACGCTGGCAACCGTGAGCGCCTTCGTGCTTTCGATGGTGGTGGGCCGGGTCATCGGCGAATTGTCGCTGCGCAAGGCCACCATGGCGGGTCTTGCCGGCGCTTACGGCAATATCGGCTATATGGGCCCCGGGCTGGCGCTGGCAGTGCTCGGCAGCAAGGCCGCGGCGCCGACCGCGCTGATCTTCTGCTGCGACAGCATCTTCCTGTTCTCGATCGTGCCGCTGTTGATGGCGTTCACCGACCGCGAGCATCCGTCCTTCCTGCACGCGATCGGCGTGGCCGTGCGGCAGATCGTGCTGAACCCGCTGATCATGTCGGCCGCAGCGGGGGCGCTCGTCGCAGCGCTGCACATCCAGTTGCCGGTCGCCATCGACAGGACGCTGCTGTTCCTGCAAAACGCAGCCGCACCGACGGCGCTGTTCGTGCTGGGCGTCACCGTGGCGCTGCGCCCGTTCGATCGCGTGCCATGGGAGGTGCCCGGCGTCATCGCGATCAAGCTCCTGATCCATCCGCTCATCGTGTTCGGATTGTTGCTGCTGTTCGGGCCGTTCGCACAGCCCTGGGCGGCAACAGCGGTCTTGATGGCGGCGCTGCCGCCGGCGCTGAACGTGTTCGTGATCGCCCGCCAGAACAACACCTGGATCGAACCGGCATCGGTTGCCGTCCTGATCGGCACCTTCGCGTCCGTGGTCACGCTGACCACCGTCATGTGGTTCATCCAGAGCGGACGGCTGGTGTTTCCGTGAAGGGCGGTGGGGCTCGCGACACAAAATCTCGAAAACAACCCCATGCAAAGTAGGATGAGCCCCGATTTTAATCCCTCACGTCGCTTCCATCCGGCCCTTGCTAGCTGACGCGTTTCCAGGTCGGCGCCAGTCCCTCGCGCATGGCGAGCCGGCGCAGCGGGCCGAACGATCCGAGTAAATGCATGCCGGCGGCGCGCAATGACTGCATCGGCAGAAAATCGCTGAGCAGCGAGCGATTGGCGACATCGATCGCAATCAACCGGCTCGCGACGTCGGCGCGGCGGGCGGACTGGTAGCGCGCCAGCACCGCCGGAGAGCCGGGGTCTTCGCCGTGCGCGATCGCATTGCCGGCGATTTCGGCGATGTCGGCGGCGTCTCGCAATCCCATGTTGAGACCCTGCGCGCCGATCGGCGGCACCACGTGCGCGGATTCTCCGACCAGCGCGACACGGTGGCTGGCAAATTGCGCGGGGCGCTCGATGGTCAGGGCAAACAGGTTGCGACCGGCCTCGACCTGGACGCGGCCGAGAATGGAATGCGATTGGCTCTCGGTCGCCTCCGACAATTCGTCGTCACTGAGCGACATCAGCCGCTCGGCCTCCCTGGCGGTCGAAACCCACACCACGCTGCAGCGATTGCCGGGCAGGGGAACGAACACGCAGGGCCCTTGCGGGGTATGAAACTCGGTAGAGACGTTGTTGTGCGGCCGCGAATGGGTGATGTTGAAAGTAAGGGCCGACTGGTGCAGGTCGCGGCGGCTGACCTCGATTCCGGCGGCCTGGCGGGAAGGCGACTGCCGGCCGTCGGCGCCGATCACCAGCCGCGCGGCAAGGTGTGGGCCCTTCCCGGCAGCAACGGCGACGATCGAATCCTGCGGATCGATCGCTGCCGCTTCATCGTCAAACCGGGTCAGGTTCGACAACTCCGCCGCGCGCGCTTCGAGCGCGACCAGCAGCGAGCGGTTATCAATATTGTAGCCGAACTGCTCCAGCCCGATTTCCTCGGAGCAAAACCGCACCTCGGGCGCGCGGATCAGCCGGCCGGTGTCGTCGACGAGGCGCATGGTCCGCAAGGCGGCGGCCTGGTCGCGGCAGCGCGGCCAGACGTCGAGGCGTTCGAGCAGGTCGACGGAAGCCCCCAGCAGGGCCGTGGTGCGGTTGTCGGCATAGGGCACGCGGCGGGCCAGCAGGGCGGTATTGGCGCCGCCCGCGGCCAGTGCAATGGCGGCGGTCAATCCGGCCGGCCCACCGCCGACCACGAGCGTGTCATAAACTTGAGATGCATCGTCCATATCGGGACAATTGACGTTCGGAGCGGCGTTTTCAAGCCACCAACCCGCCGAAATGTTTCCCTCGATTCGCGCGGCGGAAGGCCGCAAGCGCGGATATGCAAATCAGGGCGATTCCTGATAGCACTGCCGGAGCGATGAACCAGATGAGCCAGCCAGATTCGGTCCTGCCGGCGAGCCGGGCCCGGACCGCAGCATTTGCCGTGCATATCTTCACGGCGTTGGGCGCAGGTGTCGCGCTGCTGGCGATGTTGGAGGCGGTACGCGAGCACTGGGCCAACATGTTCGCCTGGCTCGGCGTCGCCCTCATCATCGACGCGATCGACGGCCCGCTGGCGCGGAAATTCGACGTCGTGCGGCTGCAGCCGAACTGGTCCGGCGAGGTGCTCGATCTCGTCGTCGATTTCGTGACCTACGTCTTCGTTCCGGCATATGCGATCACCGCGAGCGGGCTGCTGCTGCCGCTGGCCGCGCCGCTGCTCGGCATCGGCATCATGGTATCGGGCGCGCTCTATTTCGCCGACCGGCGCATGAAGGCGTCGGACAATCATTTCCGCGGCTTTCCGGCGCTGTGGAACGTGGCCGCGTTTTACTTGTTCCTGCTGCAGCTGCCGCCCGCGCTTTCCAGCCTCGGCATCGCCATCCTGATCGCGCTGACATTCGCGTCCTTTCACGTGGTGCATCCGATCCGGGTGGTGCGTCTGCGCTGGCTGACCCTGTGGCTGATGGCCATCGGAGCCGTGCTTGCGATATATACGCTGGTCTGCGACTTCAACGTGGGCGCTCCGATCGTCGTCGGGCTGTGCGCTATCGCAGCCTACACGATTGGAAGCGACACCGTGATCCGCCGAATAAAGTCGTTCAAGGCATGATGGATTTATTGACGAGCCCGGAAGCCTGGGCAGCGCTGCTGACATTGACGGCGCTGGAAATCGTGCTTGGCATCGACAACGTGATTTTCATCTCGGTGATCGTCTCGCGCATCCCTGAACCGCAGGCGAAGCAGGCGCGGCAGATCGGGCTCGCTTTGGCGCTGGTATTCCGCATCATGCTGCTCAGCGTGCTGGTGTGGCTGATCGGCCTGACCCAGCCCGTGATCACGGTGAAGGACCTCGCATTTTCGTGGCGCGATATCATCCTGATCGGCGGCGGCATGTTTCTGATCGCGAAGGCGACCCACGAAATTCATGCCGAGGTGGAAGCGCGCGAGGCGGAAGACGACGAACAGCCGAGGGCCAGCGCTTTCTTCTGGGTGATCATGCAGATCATCGTCGTCGATATGGTGTTCTCGCTGGATTCGATCATCACCGCGATCGGCATGGCGCAGGATCTCGAGATCATGGTCGCGGCGGTCGTGATCGCCTGTTTCGTGATGTACGTGTCGTCGGGGCCGGTTTCCAAATTCGTCGCCGATCATCCGACCACCAAGATGCTGGCGCTGGCGTTCCTGGTTCTGATCGGCGTGGCGCTGGTGGCGGACGGATTCCAATTCCACATCCCGCGCGGCTATATCTACTTTGCCATGTTGTTTGCGGCGGCGGTCGAACTGTTCAATGTGCTCGCCCGGCGCAACCGCAGGAAGGTCGCCAGGTAGCCGGCCTCAGTCCGGCGAGTTGACAATGCGGCGGCGATGGCCTTCGTTTCGCCTGCAAGGTGGGTGCTTCAGGAAATACCGAGGGAGAGACCGTTATGACCAAGGCTGTGCGCGTGCACAAGGTGGGGGGTCCCGAAGCCCTGGTGTATGAGAGCGTGGAAGTGCCGGCGCCGGGGCCGGGCGAGGTCCGCATCCGCCAGCATGCCGTCGGCCTGAATTTCATCGATGTCTATTTCCGCACCGGCCTCTACAAGGCGCCGGAACTGCCGTTCATCGCCGGCAACGAAGCCGCCGGCGAGGTCGTGGCGGTCGGCCCGGGCGTCACCAATTTTCACCCCGGCGATCGCGTCGCCTATTATTTCAACCTCGGCGGCTATGCCAGCGAACGGGTGATCCCGGCGGACAAGCTGGTCAAGCTGCCCGATCATATCACCTACGAACAGGGGGCCGTCCTGATGCTCAAGGGGCTGACGGTCTGGTACCTGCTGCACAAGACCTTCAAGGTCGAGCCCGGACACCGCGTCTTGATCCACGCCGCCGCGGGCGGCATCGGCCTGCTGGCCTGCCAATGGGCGAAGGCGCTCGGCGCGCACGTGATCGGCACAGTGGGTTCGAAGGCGAAAGCCGACCTCGCGCTCTCCAACGGTTGCGACCACGCCATCCTCTACAACGAGGAAGACTTCGTGGCCCGGGTCAAGCAGATCAGCCGCAACGAACTCTGCGATGTGGTCTACGACGGCGTCGGCAAGACCACATTCCCGGGCTCGTTGTCGTGCCTGCGGCCGCGCGGCCTGTTCGTGAGCTTCGGCAACGCCTCCGGCCCGGTGCCGCCATTCGCGCTCGCCGAACTCAACAATCACGGCTCGCTGTTTGCGACGCGCCCGAAGCTCAACGATTACGTCTCTACCCGCAAGGAACTGCTCGAAGGCGCCGACACGCTGTTCGCCGCCGTGATCAACGGCAAGCTCCACGTGCCGATCAATCACGCCTATGCGCTGAAGGATGCGGCCAAGGCGCATACGGAGCTTGAGAGCAGGGCGACGACGGGGGCTGCGATTTTGCGGCCATAGCCCTCGCAGCCGTCATTGCGAGCGCAGCGAAGCAATCCAGTCCCTCACACGGGGATAGATGGATTGCTTCGTCGCTTCGCTCCTCGCAATGACGACGAGAGGTTACGCACCCGTCTTGCCGCACCCGCTTTCGCGGCGTCCATTCAACCTCCGCGTGTTCGCATCTCGTGATGCAAGACCCCGGTTCGAGCGCGTGATAGCGCGTGGCCGGTTGTCGAAGATTGCTCTTGCCATTTCGGCGGTACCACCGCACTCTAGGGGTGCTTCGAAATCCAAGGACATCTGGAAAATGGATCAGCGCTAATCAACGGTCAGACCACGGGCTTTTGGCCTCGTCACTGACCACTCTTCGGTCTGCTCTTGCAGAGCCGCGTTGATTGACGGCGTCAATTTTTCCTCCTTCGGAGTTTCCCGTGTCTCATCCGCTGCTGACCGCGCCGATTGGCCGGAGCCTGCTTTTGCTGGCTGGCCCCACGACAGCGCTCATGCTCACGCAGATCCTCGTCGCCATCGCCGACGGCATTTTTGTCGGGCGTTTGGGCACGGACGCACTTGCCGGCATGGCGCTGGCCATCCCGTTCGTCACCCTGATGTTCAACATCGCCAATGGCGGCATGGGCGGTGGCGTCGCTTCGGCACTGGCGCGCGCCCTTGGCTCGGGCCGGTTGGACGATGCGCAAGCGATCGTACTGCATGCCCTGATCCTGGCCGTCGCTTTAGGCGCGGGCTTTGCCGTGCTCGACTGGGTCTGCGCGGCGTGGCTGTTTCAGTTGCTCGGCGGCAGCGGAGCCGCGCTGGAGCGCGCGCTCTCGTTCAGTCATGTCATGTTCACCGGCGCTATCGCGATCTGGGCAAACGCGTTCAGTGCTGCGCTGTTGCGCGGCAGCGGTGACACGGCAACGCCTGCCCGCGTCGGCTTGCTCGCGTCGATCGCCTACGTTCCGCTATCGGGAATCCTGACCCTGGGTATTGCCGATTGGCCGGGATTGGGCGTCGCAGGCTCTGCCATCGCTTCGCTTTGCGCGGCTACCGCAGTGACCGTCTTCCAGGTCCGCGCCATCTGCGACGGCCGGCTGGGATTCGTTCCGAAATGGGATGGCCTTCGTCTTCGATGGCGGATCCTCCGGCAAATATTGCGAGTTGGGATTATGGGATCGATGACGACGCTGATGGCGAACCTCACGGCCGTATTGATGGTCGGATTGGCGGGACGCTTCGGCGTGGCTGCGCTCGCCGGTTATGGCATCGGCGCCCGGCTCGAATATATGATTGCGCCGGTCGCATTCGGTATCGGCTCCGGCCTCACGA
>DATCXE010000078.1:0-5827 GCA_036565985.1 Bradyrhizobium sp. | reverse complement strand
AGCGTTCGTCTCCGAGCCAGGTGCCCTCAGGGCCCCAGTAGAGTTCTTCCGGCTCCCATACATCGGCGCGGCCGCCGGCGAAGCCGAAGGTCTTGAAGCCCATCGATTCGAGGGCGACGTTGCCTGCGAGAACCATCAGGTCGGCCCACGAGATTTTCCGACCGTACTTCTGCTTGATCGGCCACAGCAGCCGGCGCGCCTTGTCGAGGTTGACGTTGTCAGGCCAGCTGTTCAGCGGCGCGAAGCGCTGCTGACCGGCGCCGGCGCCGCCGCGGCCATCGGTAATGCGGTACGTGCCGGCGCTGTGCCAGGCCATGCGGATCATCAGGCCGCCATAGTGACCGAAATCGGCCGGCCACCACTCCTGCGACTCCGTCATCAGCGCCGTCAGATCCTTGATCACGGCGTTGAGGTCGAGGGTCTTGAATTCCTTGGCGTAGTCGAATGCCTCGCCCATCGGATCGGACAACGTCGAGTTCCGGTGCAGAACCGAGACATCCAGCGCGTCCGGCCACCAGTCGCGGTTCGAATGTCCGCGTGAGCCCGTGAACGGGCATTTTGTTTTGTCGTCCATGATTGCCTCCTGAGGGGTTTGCCCCCGTTAGAATTGGAAGCAATCTAAGCAGCGCCTTCCATCAGGTAAAGTTGATTTTAGTGATCGAACCGATAAGATCACCTGATGAAGCAAATGACGCTCAGGCAACTTCGCTACTTCGATGCGCTGGCCCGCCATAGCCATTTCGGGCGCGCGGCCGAGGCATGTTCGATCTCGCAGCCGGCGCTTTCGATGCAGATCAAGGAAATGGAGGAAACCCTCGGCGGCGTGCTGCTGGAGCGCAGCGCGCGACAGGTTACGCTGACGAAATTCGGAGAAGAGATCATCCACCGCGTCCGCGAGATCTTGCGCTCGGTCGACGAACTGGGCGACTTCGCGCGCGCCTCGCGCGACCGCCTCGCGGGTCGGCTGCGCATCGGCATGATCCCGACGATTGCGCCCTACCTGCTGCCGAAGGTCATCGAGAACCTCGCGCGGCTGCATCCCGAACTCGACATTCATGTCCGCGAGACGCTGACGCCGAAGCTGATCAAGGAGGTCGCCGAGGGCCGGCTCGACACCGCGATCGTTGCGCTGCCGGTGTCCGAACCTTCGCTGACCGAGGTCGCGTGCTTCTCGGAAAACTTCCTGCTGGTCCGGCCGGGCGAGGACGAGGGAACGCCGGTGCCGAGCCATGAGACGCTGCGCGAAATGCGGTTGCTGCTGCTGGAAGAGGGACATTGTTTCCGCGATCAGGCGCTATCGTTCTGCAACATGCAGTCATCGCCGCCGCGGGAGGTGCTGGACGCGAGTTCGCTGTCGACGCTGGTTCAAATGGTCGGCGCCGGCATCGGCGTTACCCTGATCCCGGAGATGGCGGTGGCGGTGGAAACCCGTTCGGCGCCGGTCTCGGTGGCCCGCTTCAAGAACCCGGAGCCGGCGCGAACCATCGGCATGGTCTGGCGCAAGACCAGCCCGCTGGCCGGGCAGCTTCAGCAGATCTCCGAGGTGGTTTGTCTCGCAGCCGAGGCGTTGCGCAAGCAGCACAAGACAGGATCGCCAGCGCGCAGATCACGGACCTGACGGTCCGCCGCGCAGCCTGACCGGACAGACGCTAGAGTTTTATCCTCAGCGCAAACGATCCCGTCTGGTTCAGAAAGCCGGAAGGACTGGTTAGCAGGCCGTACCGCACGCTCAGGTCCAGATCGTCCGTCCCACGCGAGGCCAGCCCGATACCTGCCGAATAGAGCCAGGGCGACTGGCTGAAAGCCGTGGTGACGAAACTGTCGCCACCCGCCGCGAACGCCGCTGATATCTGCAGCCGGTTATTGAGAAGGTTGTAACCGGCCGCGCCGTCGGCGGTGAGCCAGATGCGGTCCGCGATCCGGTAGGCGCCCTTGACGCCTGCGCTCAGCATCAATTCGCGATAGCGCTGCGAATCGACCTTGAGGTTCAATCCACCGGCGCCGCTTTCGTCATAGGCATCGGCCTGTACCTGCGCGTAGTCGAGCCGCAGCGACGGCAGCACCGAAAATACCGACTGCACCGGGATCAACTGCTTGACCGCGACGCCGGCATGGCCGGTGTAGCTGCGATAATCCGCGACGGCCGTGCTGTTCACGAACGAGAGCGAGCGATTGACGCGGTTCCGGTTGATCCCGCCATCGAGCAGGAAATCGATTTCGGTGCCGGGCCTCATCGCGTAGGTGCCATAGAGCCCGAGCTGATAGGTATCCAGTCCGAGCCGGTTCGGCACGGTCTCATCGCTTCCTGTGATGTTCTGATGTGAATAGGAAAACAGGCCGCCCAGCACCGACCTCGACGACACCGGCGCGTCGACGCCGGCGACCAGTCCGCCGCCGCTCGCACGATAGCCCGGCGCACCGTCATTGCCGGCCTGGCTGGCGACACCACCGAGCGGCTTGAGCCAGACGTTTCGCTCCGCTGTCGCCTCGGCGGTACGCAGGCCGTAGACGTCGTCGAGGCGGCCGATGACGGTCTGCTGCAGCGCGCGTTGCGTGGCGTAGGTTGCCTGGGATGCCGCGCCGGCCAGGACGGGCAGCGTCTGGCTGACCGCGTTCGACAGTGCCGGCGCATCCAGATTGTCGAGGATAGCAAATGTCGGCGCCATGGCGCCCAGCATCCCCATCGGGGTCGAGGCCATCCGGTCAAGCACCACAGCGGCGCCAAGCCCGGCGCGATTGTTCTGGCCTGCCAGCACCTCGGCATAAGGCTGAACCAGGGACATGTAGGCCAGTGCGCCGGTAGGATTGCCCGCGAGATCGTAGGTGCTGGTAAGCATCTGCGCGCCCGACGCGTCGCCGGAGGCCGCGCCGTAGAGGCTGGTGAGAGTGCCGCGCGACAGCGTGTTGAAGAGCACCCTGCCCTCGGGGGTAAAGGAGCCGAGCAGGGTGAAATTTCCACTGCTGCTTCCGGAGGGCGCGACCCCGCCGCCCCAGAAATAGCCGTTCTGATAGTCGCTCACCACGAACCGGCCCGGCGTCGTGGTGCCGAACATCGAAGGGCTCGCAATCCGCCAGCGCGTGCCCGATGTCCATGCCCATTCCGGCACCGAATTGGCCATGACAGGCGCCGGCGGCGGCGGCGTGAAGGTCAGGGGATCGTATGGGAGCATGTACGCCCAATGCGTGACCAGAAGGCCTTGCCCGGTGATCATCTGCATTTCCATTTGCGCCACGCCATTGATGGTTCGCATCTGGCCCAGGCCGACGGTTGCGACCCCGCCGGAGATCGGCGTGAACACCATGGTGATCTGGCCCGAGGTCGTGACAAATCCCTGGATGGTGGAATCGCTGACGGAAATGCTCGACCCGATTGCAAGCTGCGCAGAGCTGGTCCCGGTGAAGGAGCCGTTGGTCGCGGTCCCGAGCGACCACAGGGTCTGATCGCCGATCGGGATCGGATTGGAAAAGCCGGTGCTCGGCGCGGCATATGCCAGCAGTTGCGGGACCGGCACATACCAGTTCGTGTTCGAGATCGCCGCATCCCAGACGGCGGATTGGGCCGAGGCCGGCACGCTGCCGCCGGCGACCATGACGCAGGCTGCCAAGCCCATGACACCAGGCCGGACCCGCAAATCGGCAATCGACAAAATCGCTCCTCCCCCAACCTTCGGCGCTATATCAGATTCGCCGGGGCGCCCGCCCCACGTTCATGGGGTGACAACCCGCTGCCACCGAGGACGAGGAAAATGACACCGCCGCCGACAATCCGCCCTGCCCGACCTGACGAATATGACGAGGTCGCGCGTGTCTGGATGGAGAGCTGGGTATCGACCGGCCTCGAGACGGCCAGCGAATCCTTGCTGGCCAGATTGCGCGCGCGCGTGTCGATGGAGATTGCGAAAGGCTGGAGCCTCTACGTCGCCGACGACAACGGCGCGCTGGCGGCGATGCTCGCACTGCACCTGCCGGACCGCTATCTCGACCAATTGTTCGTCGCGCCGGCATATCAAGGCAAGAGCCTTGGTCGCCAGTTGCTGGCCTTCACGCGGCAGCTTCTGCCGGATGAAATCTGGCTGCGTTGCGTGCGCGAAAATGAAAAGGCGTGGCGCTGGTACGAGCGCGAGGGCTTTGTGTTCGAGAAAGAACAGCTCGAGCCGATGAACGGCCGCGTGATGAAATATTACCGCTGGCGGAAATCCGCGTAAAAGCCATCGCCCAGCTTGCAGCGGGCGCACGCTGCAGGTCATGTTCCGTATCATCGTTGCCGCCGCCGTCCTCGTGTCATGCTTCACAGCGGCTGGATCGGACGAACGCTATCTCGTCGTAACCCGATTCAAGGGGCAGCTGCCGGGCACCAATCTCATGCTCGACGGCATCGGGGCGTATAATCGCGGCCTCGGAACGCTGATCAGGCACTCGCATTTGTTCGCCAATGTTTCACTGACCCTGCTGGACGGCAGCAACTACGAGCCTATCAGGCGCCCGTTCGCCGGTCTCGGTACGAGGCTGGCCGACGGCTTGCGAGTGACCGAGGATCCGCTCACCAAGCTGGACAATTCGCTGTTTCCCGAACCGGCGACGGCTGTTCCGGGCAACGCCGCGCTTCGCGAACGGACCCGCGCGCTGGTTGCGGCAAGGCTTGACCAGACGCTGCCCGACTATCTCAGGAACGATTGAGCGACTGCCTGAAATCAGTTGACCAGGATGTCGCTTGGGACACCGCTCGTTCGTCCTGGACGTAGTGCGTTGCCAATTCGCGGCAGACGCGCGATGAACGGCACTGTTGTCGTGCCACGCCAATGAAAGGATTACCCCATGATCCAGCTCTATTGGTCGCCCCGTTCCCGTTCGTTCTCGGCGATCTGGCTGCTCGAAGAAGCCGGGCTTCCTTACGAGCGCGTGCTGACCGACATCTCGACCGGCGCGCAAAAGGCGCCGGCCTATCTGGCGGTCAACCCGATGGGCAAGGTGCCGGGGCTCAGGGATGGCGAGGCCGCGCTCGGTGAAGCCTCGGCGATCTGCGCCTATATCGCCGACCGCTATCCCGAAACAAAACTGGCGCCCGATGTCACCGATCCGCTGCGCGCACGATATCTGCAGTGGCTGTTCTTCTCGCCTTCCTGCATCGAGCCGGCGCTGATCCAGCTCTTTACCAAGCTCGAGGTGCCGGCCAGCACCGCCGCGTGGGGAAGTGCGACCCAGACATTCGACGTGCTCGATGCCGCGCTGCAGAACGGCTCCTGGATTCTCGGCGAAAAATTCTCCGCTGCCGACATCATGCTCGGCTCCGGGCTGAATTTCGCGGTGCGGATGTTCAAGATGGTGCCGCCGCGGCCTTCGTTCGATGCCTACATCGATCGCTGCGCGGCGCGTCCGGCGTTCCAGCGGGCGGAGAAGATTGCGGCCGGGTGAATAGCCCGGACACAAAATCCGGAAAACAACCCCATGCAAAGTAGAGCGGCTTCCGAGCCGCTCACACGACAACGCGGGGGTCGACATCCCTTGCGTAGTCGACGCCGTCGATGCCGAATCCGAACAAGCGCAGGAATTGGCTCTTGTATTCCCCGAGGTCAGCCAGTTCGCCGAGCGTCTCGGTCGTGAGCAGCGGCCATCGCCGCATGACCTCCGTCTGAACTTTTGGCGACAGCTCCCAGTCATCGACCCGGATGCGGTGGGAGTCGTCGAGTTCGACACCCTTGCCGAGACGGGTGCGGAACAGGCGGTCGATCTGTTCGATGCAGCCTTCATGGAGCCCGAGCTGCTTCATCACCTTGAACAGCACCGTGCCATAGAGCGGCACCACCGGGATCGCTGAACTCGCCTGGGT